>JAOZOG010000317.1 GCA_029933395.1 Sulfurovaceae bacterium
TCCGGCCACTCCCTGAGCGGACAGTACGCCACATCGATCTCGCGCAGCAATGGCGGCAGCTTGGGCACCCTTTCGATCTCGCTGAACGCAAGAACGATCTTCCTGAGCTCCTTGAGCATGCTCAAGTCTTCGGGTATCGGAACCCGTTTTCCTTTTCCGACCCATCGTATCTCCCGACATGCATCTATCAAATCCTCGTCTTCCATGTGGAAAGAAAGCAGGTCTTTATTTTTGGCAAAGGCCAAGACAAAGATTTTCACTTCCAGGGGGAGGGTTTTCTTTTCCATGGGCGCTCCTTTAAATAGAAAGATATAGAGTGGTGGGAAAAGCCACTGGAGAAATTTTACGCACCGACCGGCACAATGATTGTGCCCTCGGCCCATGCCGGTATGGCCAAACGCGTCAAGAGTTTTGGTTGTGGAAATTTTTTAAGAAACAGCGGTGGGTCAGGCTGTCAGATCGTTTTGAATGGGGGCCTTAGAGCTTTTTTATAAAAGGGGTTGATCCCGTTTCAAAAGGTGCGTTTTAAGGTACTTCAACCATTCGAATTTCTCTTTGTCGCTTCCCTTTTTCAGTATGGTTTTGCACTTTTCCCTACTGAAAAAGGCCGACGCGAAGGAGGCGTGATCGACTATTTTGCCATACGCCTCCTCCTGCGGCGTTTTTCGGTTGAAATCGAAAAGCCTGCAGGAGGGATCGAGACGAGGAAGCCAGCGGAACAGGTTCTTCGAAAAGGCGGAATCGAAGAACATGCTACTCATGTTCCGGACCCGTTCGATACGCCAGCACGATATATCCTGGTCGAACGAAGTTCCCGAAAACATGGCATACATATTCTCCACCCGCGAAACATCCCACCCGGTGATGTCGTTGCGGGGGTCCTCCCAGTCGATCTCTGTTCGAAAGGTAAAGAGCCACCGCATGTCGGTGACTCTGGAAGTATCGATATTTTGCAAAAAGAGCTCGCCACCGATGCAGGCTTCCACCAGTTTGACGAGTTCTTCTCTCGTTTTCGGGGTGTGTTTTGTTGTCATGAAAAAAATATCGGCTTTTTGCCGCAGATTTTACCTACGCGGCGACCTTCTTCTCTTCGGGCCACAGGATCTCGTCCACCAGCCCGAAAGCCAGGGACTCTTCGGCGTCGAAATAGCTGTCGCGGTCGGTGACCCGCTCGATCTTTTCGAGGGGTTGCCCCGTTTTGTCGGCGAGCATCGCGTTGAGCTTCTTTTTGATCTTGATGATCTGCTGGGCCGTGATCTCGATGTCGCTGGCCTGCCCCTGGGCGCCGCCGAGGGGCTGGTGCAGCATCACCTGGGCGTTGGGAAGCATGTAGCGCCTGTCGCCGTGGACCAGCAAAATCGACGCCATCGAGGCGACCATCCCCAGCGCCACGGTATGCACGGGCGATCTGAGCGAGGTCATGATGTCCAGGATAGAAAGCCCCGCCATCACTTCGCCACCCGGGGAGGAGATGTAGAGCTGGATGGGCTCGTCGGAGAGGGCGTCCATATAGAGCAGCTGGGCGTTGACGATCATGGCCAGTTGCGAAGTGATGGGTTCGTGGACGAAGACGATCCTGTCCATCGCCAAACGCGACAGCAGATCGGTGGAATAGCGTCCGTCGTTCTCTTTTTCTATGATGTTGGGTACGAAAGGCATGCGGGCTCCTTGGTATGGATTTTTGTTGCGAAAGAATGATACCGGCCATGCGGCACAAACACTGTGCCGTCGCACCGCACCGGTTGAGACGCAGGCAGAACATCGGGACTTCACCGGCCGACGGTCGATCTTAGGCTCTTTTGCCGCTTCACATTCGCTGACTGTATAAACCCTTCCGTTGCCGCTCATGGAGATTTTTGGGATGGGTTCTAACGGAGTCGGACAAACTCGCGGAAAGCCTTTGCGAATATATCGTAGACAAACAACGCATCCGATCGTTTGATATCGAGCATCGCCCGCTCCATCGCCGCGGCGAGAGGTGCCGAGAGGGTATACCCGAGTGTGGGCCTCTTTTTCAAGCCGTTCGACATATTTGCCGAAAAAATCCAGATCGACATCGCCGACGATGATCTGCGAGATCAGGTCGAAATGGTCGCGATCGTTCAAAACTTTGCCGAGGTTGCGGGGGATGTCGTATTCGTACTTGTCGGGATTGGCCAGTTTGGTCTGTTTGTCGACGATTGCCAGATCGACGATATCCTGAACGCTTTCTCCCGTCCCTTTGTCGACCCCTTCGAGAAAACCCATCTGTACCAGTTTGTACAATATCCTGGCCAAAGCCTGCCGCCGTTTTTTTGTTTCGGCCTTTCCCAAACCTTTGATCGCCGAAGAGTTCAGGAGCGATCGCACATCAAGCGGAGCCGGAAAACCTTTGCTCCCTTCGCACGTCGTTTTGATCCTGCCGAGGACTTCGTTGCAAATGTCTCTGGCCATATCCGTATGTTTGCGCATGGGCTCTCCTTTCTCTTGCCGTTCCGCGTTCGTGGGGATGTCGTCGGCTTGCATTCGAACATGTTGAAATTTTGAAAAAAATCGTCGTCCCTACGACCTTCGAACAAGATCTTCAAGGAACTCGACATAATGTTT
>JAOZOG010000318.1 GCA_029933395.1 Sulfurovaceae bacterium
CGAAAACGCCGTCAACCATTTTACCGGTCCGTCCGGCAATCTCGTTGTATGCCCGTTCAAGACAGCGCACGGGGTCAAGCCCTTTTATCCTTGAAAGGATAATCAGTGTGACGATAGTGTCGCCGATGCCGTCTTCAAGCAGGTCAAGATCGTCGCGTGCCAATGCAGCAGCAATCTCGCCCGCCTCTTCTGCGAATTTTACGAACTGGGCTTGGGGCGTAGCCTTTGCAAGGATACCTTTCTCCGCGGCCCATCCAATCACTTTGTAGTCGAGCTCTTCAAACGTCATTTCAAAAGTCCTTTCTCGTACAACGTGAGCATATGATCGATGAGTCCCCGCATTGTGCGTCCGTCTCTTTTTGCAGCCTGTTTCAGGCGCTCTTTCAACTCTTTTGGAATTGAGATCAAAGTGTCTCCGGGTGATGTTGCCATTTTTCCTCCTTTTCTTTTAGTGTACTATAAGTTTTCTTATACTTTATTTAATTCCCGAGCGATAATCGGAATGGCGGCTTCGGCGAATTTCACAAACATGACGAGATATTTGCTTGGGGGCGAAACATTGAATCCATATTTGTGCTCCTGCCATAAATCTCTACGAAGGTATTGATAGAATGTGTGAAAATTGACCTCTTCCTTTTCCAGCGCGATGATGCTGTTGACAATGTCCGTAAGGGACACACCCCCTTCTTCGAGAAGCCAGTAATAGTATTCATGAGCAGCGTTCAACAGACGTATTTTGTAATTTCTGAGTGCATATATGTACCCGATGTTGACCATTCCGTCTTTGAACCAGCAGGGCGGGTACTTGTGATAGTGCGCTGTGGAGCGGATAAATTTCGGATTGGTAATGCCAAAAATTTCATCGGCGGTCGGAATGTCCACCCAGTGATCGAGATAGTTAAGATTTTCTACGCACATTCCAGTCTCCCAGTTCTATTTCCACATCGAGCACGTCATAGGCGACAAACGCCTTGCCGCCTGACATACGCACAAGATGCAGATGGTGTTCTTGCAGCTTCGTAGGCCTGTTCCCTCTCCGTTTGACCTCTATGGCGACGAACCGTCCCACTGTGCCCTCCTGTGTCTCTACGGGCACGCAGGCGACGATATCGGATACTCCGGCGACGTTCGCCTGAATGACTTTTATCGAATAGGCTCCGATCGATTTCAGATAGTTGATGATCTTCTTCTGGATATCCTGCTCTTTCATTTCAACGCCCTTAAAAGTTCCTGTTCCGAGATATCTTTCTGCGCCAGCTTGCGCATGACTTTTTCTTCGATCTCTCCGACTGCAAGGTGAATCACTCTGACAATATCTTCCTGACCCTGTCGATGCAGGCGACCTATTGCCTGTTTATAGATTTCAAGCGACCATGTGAGGCCAAACCACACAAGCGTATGCCCGCCTTTTTGCAGGTTGAGACCCATTGAGCAGCTGAGGGGATGGCCGACGAGCATTCTGATCTCTCCCCTATTCCATTTCTCAATCGTTTCGGGGCTCTTGTCAAGTTCGACCGCATCGGGAAACCGTTCGAGAATCCTGTCTTTCTCATGTTGATAATTATACATGACCAGCAGGTTGTCGTCTGTCTCCTCCATGATCTCTCCGAGCATATCGAGCTTGATATCATGAATATGGTGGACGTTGCGCTCCTCGTCATAGATGGCCCCGGAGCAGAACTGCAACAGTTTGTTCGACAACACGGCCGCCGAGACTGCCGTTATGGGTTCGTCCGACTCCTCCACCTCCATCATCATTTGCTTTTCAAGCTCCTTATAGCGTCTAAGGAGTCCGTTGTCGAGCGGCACGGAGCGAACGGAAGGCACATAATCAGGTACTTCGAGATAGTCTTTGGCTTCCATTGAAAGAACGAGATCGGATATCCTGTTCTGAATCTCCATGACCGCACCATCCTGCAACTCCCACGTCCATCCCATATACCCCGGCGTAAAGAAACTGTTGCGATACATCGAGATTGTTCGGCCCAACCGGTATCCGCCGTCGAGCAGGTAAATCTGGGCCCAAAGGTCCATGTAGGAGTTCGAAGCGGGAGTCGCCGTGAGTATCACGACTTTCGCCCACTTGTCTCTGACCCGCTTCAAAGCTCTGAACCGTTTGCTTTGATGATTCTTAAACGATGAAGATTCATCGACGATCACCATGTCGAAAGGCCATTTGCGTTTGTAATGTTCGACAAGCCACGGTATGTTCTCCCTGTTGATGATCGTTATATCGGCGTTCTTGGCAAGAGCAGCTTCACGCTTTTTCTTCGATCCGACACATACCGCATAGGAAGTGCCTTTCAGATGCTCCCAGTTCTCTATTTCCGTATGCCACACAGACTGTGCGACCCGAAGAGGGGCGATGACGAGCACACGACATATCTCGAAATCATCGAGAAGGTCCTTGGCGGCTGTAAGAGTCGATACGGTCTTTCCGAGTCCCATTGAAAGGAAGAGCGCCGACCCGTAGTGCTTCTTGATATGATCCACGGCCCTGATCTGATAACCGTGAAGATTTTCACGCTTCAGCATTCTTCCCAACTCCTTTTCACCCCGAGTTCCTGCAAATGTTTGCGGG
>JAOZOG010000319.1 GCA_029933395.1 Sulfurovaceae bacterium
CTGTTGTTACTGTCGTATACAATGGTGAAAACGAAATAGAAGAAACCATACAAAGTGTCATAACCCAGACATATCCCCATGTCGAATACATTGTGATCGACGGTGCATCTACAGACAATACACTCAGCATCATCGAGAAATACAAAAGCGATATCGATACGCTTGTCAGTGAACCGGACCATGGGATCTATGATGCCATGAATAAAGCCATCGCTCTGGCGACCGGAGACTGGATCATCTTTATGAATGCCGGAGATACTTTCGCAGAGAAGGAAGTTCTGGAAAACATTTTCGGAAAGAATGACTTAAGCGATTATGATGTCGTTTACGGCAACAACTACTATAAAGGCGAAGATTTCTGCATTGAACAGAAGTGCAGAGACCTGACAACCCTCTATAAGGGCATGGCCTTTAATCATCAATCCACGTTTGTGAAACGTTCGCTGATGCAAAAACACCCGTTCGACCGGACATGGAAGATACAGTGCGAATACGACCTGTTCCTGAAACTCTATCTGAGCGGCCACAAGTTCAAGCATGTGAACGAATATGTCGCTGTTTACAGAGACGGAGGTTTTTCCGAACAGAACACCATCGAACGTACCCTTGAAAGATGGCTTATCAACCTGCGCCACAAACATCACAATGTTGACAGGGAGCTCATCGACAGGCACTACAATACCCTACTGACAGGCTTCATTGCTCCAGAAGGGAAAAAACCCTTACACAGAGACTTTAAATTCAAACTGAAAAAAATTATGCAAAGATTGAAAAAATGAGTTATAACGGCCTGGTCTCAGTCATTGTTCCAAACTATAACAATGCCCACTATCTGCCCCAATGCATTGACAGTATCCTGCAGCAAAGCTACAAGCATATTGAAATCGTCATTGTAGATGACAACTCGTCCGACGATTCCAGAATGATCCTCCAGGAGTACAACAGGGAACATGACTGCATCACGGTCATCTACAACCTGGTCAACCAGGGGGTCACGAAAAACAGGGATATGGCCATCAAGGTTGCCAAAGGTACCTACCTTACCACCTTGGACAGTGACGACTATTTCTTGGACGCTCAAAAACTCGAAAAAGAGATGGAGATCATCAAAAAACGGGAAGAAGCGGGAGAGAAGAACATCATTGCCTTTTCCAATATCGTCCTGGTCGACGATAAAGGAGAGAAACTCTCTTCCCAGAACAGGAATCCTGTCCGGGAGGGGGACATACTTCCATGCATCTATGCAAGAAGCTGTGTGATCCCGAGAGACTTCATATTCAGCAGGCAGCAGTACCTGGATGCAGGCGGCTATGACCTGGACATCCCCCTTTATGAAGACTGGGACCTGAAACTGAGGCTGGCAGGAAGCAACAAGTTCTACTATACAGGCATAAACGGTATAGCGTACAGAAGACATGGAACAGGGCTTTCCTCCATACACAAAGAGGAACATTTCAAATGGCTGCAATATATCTACGACAAGAATCTTGGACTGCTGGAGAGTGTTCCGGAAAAAGAGAAAGAGAGCATCAGGAACGGCTTTAACGCTTTCCTGAACATCAATGTCGCTTCGGGTACCAAACCGAAAAGCTTGATAAAACGTTTGTTAAAAAAAATAGTGGGGCAATAAATATGAAAACACGCAAAAGTATCTTTATACACAGTATGTTCAGGGCAGGCAGCACCTATATGTTCAACAAATTCAGAGAGAACGAGAATGCCTGGGCATTTTATGAACCGCTGCATCATGACCTGATCAATCTAAGACCGGAATCTTTGGACATATGGAAGTATGACAAAAAGACCACCAATATCATGAATCATCCGGAACTCAGGAAACCCCATTTCTATGAATTCAAATTTGCTTTTCATGACGGGGAACAGCTCCCTTACTATAACACCGATTTTGCATACAGGGAATTCTTTCATGTCAGGGACACACAGGCTTTCGGCAACTACATCGGGAACCTGATCGATTCCGTACCGGATGGGAAGACACCTGTATTTCAATTCAACAGAACTTCTTTGAGGATCGACTGGTTCAAAGAGAACTACCCCGAGAGCCTGAATATCTTTCTGCTCAGAAACCCGAGAGACCAGTTCGAATCGTACTATCAGCGTTCTCCCATCGGAAAGAATATTTTTTTGGCCATCAACCTCTATATTGTCCTCTTTGAAGAGAATGCCCGTCAATACCTGCTTCCAAAGCAGAAAAAGCCGGATTTCTCTGGAAATGTTGCTGACGACCTGCAGATATGCATGGCATTGTCCAAAAAAATGAACTTGCAAAAACATTATGAGATCTTCTATTTTCTATGGATGCAGTCATTTATGCACGCGGAAAAATTTGCCGACCTGATCATTGATATGGATAAAATGAATTCGGATGACACATATGTTTCCGAAATAGAAAACGCCATAAAGGATTTCAGCGGTATCGCGCTTCAGTTCGATGACTACAATATAAAGCAGAACACCCAGTATTCTTTAAAGAACAAGGTATTTACAGAAATAGAACAGAAAGTTGCGGATGACTACGGCTTTCATTCTGATGTGACCTATAGCTATCCGGAGAATGA
>JAOZOG010000320.1 GCA_029933395.1 Sulfurovaceae bacterium
CTATATGAGTGCCATCAATGTCGAGATCGACCCCTTTAAAGCCAAAAAATATGGTGTCGATTTCTCGACGATTACACAGGTCATTATGACGCAGAACAAAGATATCCCCGTAGGATTCATCAAAAGCGAAGATGGCTTCTATACCGTCACCATCTATGGCGAGCGGGATAATGTCCTCGCGCTGCAAAATCTTCTGGTCAAACCCAATATCAGACTGAAAGATATCGCCGAAGTCAGCTGGTCGCACCAGAAGCGTACCAGCGGTTATCTCGGCAATGGCAAAGCGGCTATCGCCCTCTCGATCCAACGAGCCCCCGGCGGCAGCGTACTGGATGTCAGCAAGGCTGCCAGAGCAGAGATGAAGAAGCTGGAAAAAGAGTACCCCAATATCCGTTTCGAGATCAGTGATACCCAGCGCGACCTCATCGAGCAGGCCAATGACAATATGCTCGAAGCGCTGAGAGATGCGATCATCTTCACACTTCTAGTGATCATGGTCTTTCTGGGGAATTTCCGCGCCATCTTCGCGGCAGGACTTTCGATTCCGATGGTTTTCTTCACAGTGATCGCGATGATCTGGGTCCTGGGCGGCGAACTGAATCTGGTCATCTACACAGCAATCATTCTGGCACTGGGGATGCTGACCGACGATGCCGTCGTCGTGCTGGAGAATATCGAGCGCCATCTCGATGTCGTGCATGAAGATCTCGAGACAGCAGTAGTCAACGGCACCAAAGAGGTGATCGCCCCCATCTTCGCCGGCACACTGGCGACCATTGCCATTCTCTCTCCGCTGATGTTCATAGGCGGATTTCCGGAGAAGATATTCAAGCCTCTGATCTTGACCCTGATCATCGCACTGCTGGTGAGCTACTTTCTCTCGATCACCTTCATTCCCCTTCTCTCGAAATGGCTCTACAGAAACGGTACTGGTAAAACAAAGGTCGAGAAGGCATTCGACTGGGCTTACGATCACACACTGGGGAAACTGGTGGGCCCTTATGTCGGCATCATCCACTTCTCCAATAACGGATGGCGGGTCGTACGCCGCATCGTGCTGACACTCGGCGTCATCGCATTTCTGATCTTCAGCCTCAAAAATGTGATGCCGACTATCGGAAGAGACGCGATGCCGCCGATGGATACGGGAATCATCAAAGCGCAGGTCGCCTTCAGTGCTAATGAGACCGTCGATCGTGCCGAGGCACGCCTGCAACCCTTCCTGAAATGGCTGGACAAGCAACCCTGGGTAGACAAAAGTTCGATCGCATTCGGCGGTGAAATGGGTGTCCTGAGTCTGGGAAGCGGCAATCTTCCGACAGAGGCGACGATCACGATCAACAGTGTCAACCGCTTCGAACGCAAACAGACGATCTGGGAGCTCGAAGACCTCATCCGGGACAAACTTGCCACACTCGAAGGACTCAAGCGCAACGATGTTTTCGACTTCGGAGCGACAGCACTCTCCAGTATCAAAGCGACTGTCGATGTGCGACTCCAATCACCGCAGATCGATGCACTGCCAAAATATTCACACGAAGTTGCAGAAGCGATCAAGTCGGTCAAGGGGCTGACCTCCATCTCGACGAGCTGGGACAAAGACTTCAGCGAGTACCGCATCGACATCGACCGCAACAAGGCACTCAGCTATGGCGTCAACCCCTACAGTGTCGCGATGCAGATCCCCATCAAGGGGCAAGTCGCCTCGCTCAATGCCAACCTCGCCTCGATGAACACACAGTTTGTGCGAATCTATCTCAAAAGCAAATTTACCAAAAATCTCGAAACACTGAAGCTCCTGCCGATCCACACCCCGTCCGGAGACATTCCGCTGAGCCAGATCGCCACGATCAAAAAAGAGTTGACCTACGCCCGAATCGAGCGTGACAAGATGCTCTACTCGCTGGATGTCAACGGCTACCGCGCCACCCGTCCCGTCACCCATCTTACCAATGATACCATCGCAGCACTGCAAAGCCTCAAAAACGACAGCATCATCGTCAGCCAGACGGGTGATATCGCCCAGATAGACGACAGTTTCAGGCGTATGATCAAAGCGATCGGGTTGGGAATCGTCATCCTGCTGATGAGTCTGATCGCCATCTACAAGTCGGTTCGACTGGCTTTCATTATGATCCTGGTTCTGCCGCTCTCGATGATCGGTGCCTCCTGGGGGATGCTGCTCTTCAATAAGCCCAGCTGTATGCCCAGTCTGCTGGGAATCCTGCTGCTCTTTGGCATCATTATCAAAAACGCGATTTTGCTGATCGATTTCTATCAGATGCACCGCTCCAAAGGCGAAAACCCCTTCGAGAGCGCCATCGACTCGGTCAAGGTCAGATTCAGACCCGTTATGATGACTGCCTTCGCTACCATCGCCGGGATGATTCCCATCGCGATGGAGCGCGCCGTAGGCCTGGAACGCCTGAGCCCGTTGGCTGATGTCGCCATCGGAGGACTGCTGATTGGTACGCTGCTGACGTTGATCTATATACCGATGTATGCCTATATCTTTGATGGGGAGAAGCGATGAGCGGGCATCATCACGAAGTAAGCGGCAAAAATCTCTTCATCAC
>JAOZOG010000321.1 GCA_029933395.1 Sulfurovaceae bacterium
CAACGACGCGCGTCACACCTTTGTCAACCGAATCTCCCAGCGAACCCAGAGAGGCAATCATCATTACGGTCATCGCTGCCGTTGACGCATGATTCCAGCCCTGCGAGAGAGCGATCAGATAAACCAGCGTAATGCTTAATGACGCCTTGATGGCGAACTTCAGGTTATCGGAGAGAGGAAAGGAAAACCAGTCCAGTATATCTGCGAAGAATGATCTATTTTGTCTGGAGGATATTGACTGCATAGGTCGTTAGTTTTTTCGTCTATTCTGTACCGCTGCCAATCTCAAACTGATAAGGCTGGATACGATGATCGCCATATAGAAAACACCCGCGATCGCTTCGGTATAAGCGAAAAACTCTGCAATATGATTTTGCGGAAGGATATCACCATACCCCAGTGTCGTCAATGTCACAAAGCTGTAATATGCGACACTCGCAAAAATCTGCTGCCAGCTTCCGGCATCGATTCCACTGAACGCTTCAGGATCAAAAATGATCAACACCAGATAGATAATCGCCCATGTCAACCCTATCAAAAGATAAAGACTGATAGAACCGATGATTTTGTTGCCGTCGATATCCCCTTCGAAGAGAACCTGCCTTGCCGAGACCCAAAATGATCCGACAAAGAATACAACCAACGTGATCAACATCAGCACAACCAAAATCTGCGATGTGAAATATCTACTCATAAACGCAAGCGAAGCGTATGTAAGGAGCAGGACATAGATACTCCACTTCCAGGTTCTATCTGTATGAAGACTCCAGAGACTTATCATGAGCATAATAGCGGCACTGGCAGTAAAGATATCTTCGCCGATCTCTTTTGGCAATCTGAATACGATGGTCGACGAGAAGAGAAAAACAACCAGCGCAACGAACAGATAAACGAAATTGTTTTTCTTGGAAATTTTTTGCACTCTTTTTCCTAATTCACCCTATTTTTCCGAAGAGAGATCGTCGGCTTCAGCCTCTATCTTCGCCTCGCTGACCCAAAGATCGAAGAGTTTATAGGCCAGAGCAAAGATCACTGCCCCTACAAAAAGACCGATCATCCCCATCAGCATCATCCCGCCGATCGCCCCGATCAGGATCACCAGCATCGGGATATCGACACCACGCCCCATCAGCATTGGCTTGAGTATACCGTCACTCGCGCCGACAATCAGCATATACACAGTAAAAACCATCTCTGCCGTACCGCTCCCCTGAGAAAAGACATAGGCGATGACCGGAGCGATGATGATCAGCGCCGGCAATTGAATAATCGTCAGGAACATAATGGCTATCGCGATCACAGGCGCGAAAGGGACACCCATCGCTACCAGCCCAATCAAGGCAAGAAAAGCCTGGATCACCGCGACACCGATAACACCGGTCGCGACACTGCGAACCGTCAGAGCTGAGAGGTTGGCCCACTCCTCCCCCCGTTCACCCATCAACCTGCGGGAGACATCCTTGTAAAATCGCACCGCCCCCTCGCTGCCCAGGAGCATAAATGCGGCAATGATCATCGAAGCCACGAACATCAATATCGTTCCAATACCGCTGCCGAGTGCCGATACGAGCGATCCAGCCGCACGTTTGATCTGATCATCAAAAGGAGCAAGTGTCTGCCTCAGATTTTCCGAAGCCGATTGCCACAATGCGTAGGATTTTTCCCCGATCAATGGCCACGCTTTCACTTTTTCGGTCGGTGGCGGAATCGTGAAATCGCCTTCATGCATGACACTCACGAGCTTTTGCGTGGAGTGAATCATCGAGTCGGACAACATATAAGTCGGCAGCAGCAACGCGGCAATAACGATACCCGTAATGCTCCAGATCACCATTTTCCGACTGCCAAAACGCTTTGCCAGACTCTCTACCAGCGGCGCAATCGCCACGGCGATAATCGCTGCCCAAAGTATGATGCCCAGAAAAGGCTTCACAATCAGATAGGAAAAATAGAGTATGATGGCCAAAACACCCAGTTTGACTGCGATTTCTATCGCGATTTTGACGATCTCTTCGCGATCTCTCAGTTGGTTCATCCGTATTCCTTTTTTCACTCACTCTAGTTAATGAAGAATTATATCGAATGATTCTGTCAGCACTCTATCACTATTCATTTTTTTATGCTAGAATAATAAAAATCAACAAAAGGAGTGAAAAAATGAAAAAATTTCAATTAGCAATTGTCATCGTCGCAAGTAGTGGAATGATGATGTTTACAGGCTGTGCAACAAAAGCGGGAACAGGTGCAGCTGTTGGTGCAGGTGGAGGAGCACTGCTTGGCAGTGCTGTTGGTGGACGAAGGGGTGCAGTGGCTGGAGCGGCACTCGGTGGTATCACCGGTGCAGCGATCGGTGCCAATGAAGACAGAAAAGATAGAGAACGCTACTATAGAGACGGACAGTATTACTACCGATAAACCTCTCTATGATTGTGGGTACTTCTGCCCACAGGAATTCTATAGACTCCAAAAAATATTATAGGTAAAAATACCTACTTTTCTACATATGCCTCAATCTTCAAAAATAATAATATCATAATTGTTTTTCGCCACAATCGCTTTGCTGGAGTGTA
>JAOZOG010000322.1 GCA_029933395.1 Sulfurovaceae bacterium
CTGGATCATAGCGCTCTTTTTTTGCATAGCTTACGCTCTCCAAAAAAGCGATCCTCAACAGCCTGAAATGTCCGGTATCATCTTCAATGGCAATGTACCAGTTGCTTTCCGAATAGATAATTTTCAGGCATTTGGCATTTTTATAGACGACCCGTTTATCCCTCCGATTGACAATGTCTCTGTATTCATGATTTTTGACTGCATTCTTCAGACTGGCAAATATCTTTTTTGAGTGGGTGTCATCCAGACTCTCAAAAGGATCGCTTTTAAAAAGGAAAATATTCTCATCCTCTTTGAGATTTTGGGCCAGCTCTTCTTTGAGATCTTCACTCAATGAACGCAGCACTTTGGGATTTTTTTCATGCAAAATCTGCAATAACCAACTCAAATCATCGTTATGCTGCAAAAAATATTTCAATCCTCTGGCAATGGCTTTGTCTGAGTTCAATAATTTATAGACATTTGTCTTACGGTCTGAAAACTCCCTTTTTTCTCTGCTGATATGAATATAGTCCCCATAGAGTCCATATAAATCTTCCAGGGCTCTGCGCAGGGTCCGTTCCGTAACGCCCAATTCATCTTGCAAATACCTGTCCTGAACATACAGTTCCTGCCCGTCCGCGAGTTTTTCCATCAATGCAAAGATGAGCTTGATCTTTCCGGAGACGGCATTCTCTTTTAAAGCCATAGAAAGCCTTATTGTTTCAAATAGGTAATCTCAAACGCTTTACAACTTCGATACTTCTGCAATCTGTTGTTAAGCGAGAAAGCTTCGTTCATATCATAGTGCTGATAGATATCAAGACCGCGGTCCATCAGGATCTTCCATCCGGTATCCGTCTCCATATGTCGGGCATGGATGGTTCGGGTTTCATCGAATTCCCAGCTAAACTCTATGCCGGCCTGTTCACACGCTTGTTCGATTTTTTCGAGAAACTCTTTTTGCTGTTCGGCTTTCGACTCGTCCTCTGTCGTGATCAGATGGAATTTCACCAGCTCCTCGTCCGATTTGTTGCGCGCGATGGTCTCCATCAGCTCCATAAGATTACGGGCCTGGTAAAACATTCGAATGTAGGGGTCGGTCAGCGTGATCTCTTTGGCGCCCTTGAGATAGGGGCCAAAGAGTCTGTCATATGTCACCCCGCGCTGGTTCTCCTTGAAGGTCAGGTGCCCCTCTGTAGGTGTCAATGACTCATCGCCAAAGCTTTTTCCCTCCGTTGCAGCCGTTTCCTCTGCAGCGGAGGGCTGTTCCTCTTCCCCTTCAGGCTCTTTGGCGATCGTTTTGTGATAGTAGTGGGGGTACTCATCCTCTTCAAGCGTCGTAACCCAATGCTTTTTGCCGCTTCGGTCCTCATAATAAAACTTGGCTTCGGCGTAAGTCGAGTCGATTCGCATCAACTGGTCTTTGACCCTTTTGCGCCCTTCAATGGCAAATTTCAGCACCTCCTCGATCTCCTCGACCCTCGCTTCATCATCCGGGAAAAGAATCTTCATGAGCCCCGAAAAGGTTTTGTTGATCCCGTCACGATCCCGGGTCGAAATCTCACTCGAAAGCGTAAAATGCTCCTTATAACGATCGGAATAGTCGTAGTTGCGCAGATGACGCAAAATCTCCGCAAGGTAATCCACCACAAAACCGTATCCGCTGCTGAACATTTCGGCCCGGATGATGTCGATCTCCCATCCGGGCAGATAGAAGTGCAGACGATCCAGGAATGCCGAGTCGTGATACTGCTTGGGCACCTCTTCGAAGAGATCGGAGTGCTTGAGCATGTAGGGCACGGGATGGGCGGTGTTGCCCACAAAGACCATTGAAGCCTCCGCACCAAGCGTTTCGATACCCCGTGAGAAGGATTTGTTGGCCATGTAGTTTTTCATAATGTCCACCAGGGCCTTGTTGATCGTTTTGCTTTTGCCCGCAAATTCGTCGAACGCCACGACACTCCAGTAGCCCACCAGGCCGATTTTGCCGGTACTGTTGTTGACAAAAAGCTTCGGCACGGTCACCTCGCCGCCCGAAATCAGAATACCATGGGGAGAAAACTCGGAGTAGATGTGCGATTTGCCCGTCCCCTTGGGGCCCAGCTCGATCAGATTGTAGTTGCGCTCGCAGTAGGGAATGAGGCGCACCAGCTGCAGCCACTTGTTCCGCTTGCCGAACATCGAAGGCTCGAACCCCATGCTCTGGATCAGCAGATCGACCCACTCTTCAGTTGTAAATTTTTTCCTCGCCTCCAGATAGGCATCGAAATCGAAGTGCGACATCTGGATCGGCTTCAGCGCCGAGAGAATCCACGGTGTGACACTTTTGTCTTCGGAGTGCTCATACTCGACATCGGCGATACACCATACCCCACCTGTGAGGAGTTTGGGATGCGCTTTGACCGTACCCGAATCGATCAGTACCTTTTTGATCCCCAGATTGCTGAACTGCGCTTCATAGACTCCGGCTTTGTCGTTGAGCTCCACGCTGATCTTGTCGATGACCTTGTGCTTGCGCCCTTTCTCCTTGATGATGGAGCGCACCAGGCCCGCTTCGTTGCGGTGCACATAATGCTTGCGCAGGATT
>JAOZOG010000323.1 GCA_029933395.1 Sulfurovaceae bacterium
AGCAGGATTCAAAAGAGAGTGCCGCTGTCATTCGCGTGGAGGAGATCAATGGACCTCTCTTTTTGGTCGCCGGTACAGATGACCAGGTTTGGCCGGCTGCGAAATTTGCAGATATGATCACCGAGCGACTCAAGCGTTCAGAGTACGCGCATACTTGCACCTATTTGAAGAAGGAGGGTGCAGGACACCTCGTAGGGTTGCCGTATCTTCCCAGCGCCGAAGTGTATAAGAACCTGATTTTTACTTCCGATAACAATGAATTGAGTTCAGTAGCAATGATTGAAGCCTGGAGTGAAATGGTTAAATTTTTTGATAAAAGTCCGGGATTTTGGCTTTAATATGATGTGAAGCGTAATCCAATTACAATTATTTTAGAATAATATGAAGGAGAACGGATAGGATGAAGAGCAAAAGAAAAATTTTCAGTATAGTCCTGGCTGTGAGTATGCTTGTCTCGACGACACAGGCGTGTACTACGATGATCATCACGTGCGGTGCCAGTGCGGATGGTTCGATGATCGTGGCACATTCCGATGACAGTGAAATGTTTGATAATAGACTTGTTTATGTCCCTGCAGCTGATTATCAGCCTGGAGATATGCGGCCCGTCTATTATGATCCTGCGGCACTGGGCAACCGTCCCAAATATAACTCAAGTGTGTTGAGGCGCTATGTCGGGACGCATCGGGGCCCGGTCTATGTCGACTACGACCATCCCCAAAGTATACCGCTGGGGTACATCCCACAGGTTTCCCATACTTACGCCTATATGGATGGCAGCTATGGACTGATGAATGAGCATCAGCTGATGATGGGTGAAGCAACGAACGGCTCCAAAGTCACACTGGAACCAGAACCTGGAAAGCGAATCTTCTACAGTGCCGAACTTTCACGAGTGGCAATGGAGCGGTGCAAAACTGCCCGTTGCGCTATCAAGCTGATGGGTGAACTGATCGATAAATATGGCTACTATGGTACCGGTGAGGTTTTGCCGGTTGCCGACACCAAGGAGGCCTGGGTATTTGAAATGGCACCAAGCCCAGAGAAGAAAAAAGGCCTTTGGGTAGCGAAAAAAGTGCCCGATGGGGAGATCTTCGTCGCTGCCAACGAATTTCGGATCCGAGAAGTCGATCCTGAAGACCCTGATATGATGTACTCCAAAAATCTATTTGCAGTGGCAAAAGAGCACAAGTGGTGGGACCCCAAAAAAGGAAAACTCGATTGGCTTCGGACTGTCAGTGAGGGTGAATACAGCCATCCTTACTATTCACTTCGTCGTGTATGGCGTCTGCAGTCACGCATCGCCCCCTCTCTTGATCTCTCACCCTGGGTAAAAGACGGCTTCACCAAAAAGTTCCCCTTTTCTATCAAGCCGGACAAGAAGCTGACGGTTCGTGATGTCATCGGTCTCTATCGTGATCATTATCAGGGAACGATATTTGATCAGACCAAGGGTGTCACAGCCGGCCCCTATGGCAATCCCTATCGTTATCCGGGACCTATGGATGCAGGAAATGACACGGGCAAACTGACGGGCCACAAGGGAGCCTGGGAGCGACCGCTCTCTATCTATCGTTCCGGCTACACCTACGTTGCCCAGGGGCGAAGCTGGCTGCCAGATCCTATCGGAGGGGTCTTCTGGTTCGCTCCGGATGAAGCGATGAGCTCAGTCATCACTCCTTTCTACGTCGGTGCCCACAATCCGGTACCCAAGCCCTACTATACAGGTTTCAGTGACAAATTTGACCAAAAGAGTGTCTGGTGGGCCTTCAACTTTGTTGCAAACTGGGCAGCGATCAAATACAGCTACATCATCAAAGATATCAAAGAGAAACAGGATGAGCTGGAAATAGCAGCGATCGAGGGGACGAAAGCGATCGAGAAAAAGGCGCAGGAGATCTATAAAAAAGATCCCGAGCAGGCAAAAATTATGCTTTCGGAGTTTTCACGCAATACGGCGATGAATGTTTATGATACCTGGTGGAAACTGGCCTGGAAATTGGTCGCCAAATACAGCGACGGCTATGTGAACGAACCGGGCAAGATGGCGCAGCAGGTTGGCTATCCAAAAGAGTGGTATCCCAAATCCGCCTGGCCGCATGGACCGATCCGCTATGAGAAACCCAAACATAATGTACCGGGAGAATAACGCTTAGAAAGTATAATTGATGACGAAACGGGTATCGAGTATTGAGTTGTAGGTACGAGAGAAGGGGTAGCCATGGATCTCTTCGTAAAGACGATAGTCGTAGTCAGTATCGAAATCGACATAAATGGCAACGGCTTTGAACTGAAGGTGTTTGTTCCAGATGGGTCTGTAGGTTAGCACGAAGTCGTACTCCTGGTTGTCCTGATCGACAAAGCGATCTGTCAGTCCATTGGGTATATCCACTTTGGCAAAGATCGCTTCTGCCGTGAGATCGGTATGGGGAAACTGATAACTCAGAACGATACCGTCGGCAATCGTACCTGCCTCATCGGCACCGTTATAGTAGTAGGAGTTGTAGATCATATTGTTTCCCCAGCTGTCGATAATCGTTCCGCCATCGAGCGAGTTTTCATCATAT
>JAOZOG010000324.1 GCA_029933395.1 Sulfurovaceae bacterium
GACGATAGATTTCACTGGGGTCGTGACTGACCATCAGGCTCGTGGTACCAAACTCTTTGTGCAGGCGCAGAATATCAAACTGTAACCTGGCGCGCATCGCCGGGTCGAGTGCGGAGAGGGGCTCGTCCATAAGCAGCAGTTTCGGCCGCTTCATCATGGCGCGGCAGAGGGCCACCCGCTGTTTCTGGCCGCCGCTGAGTGTGGCGGGGTGCCTGTGGGCCAGCTCTTCGAGCGCTGTGAGGCGCAGCAGGTGGGAGGCCAGCGTTTTGTCGTTTTCGACGAACAGAAGGTTCTGGAGGATCGTCATATTTTCAAAAAGGGCGTAATCCTGGAAAACGAAGCCGATTTTACGTTTTTGCGGAGGCAGAGAGGATTTTGCATCCAGCCATATTTCATCGCCGACGAAGATCTCTCCTTTTGCCTCTTCGAGGCCCGCTATGGTGCGAAGCAATGTCGTTTTTCCGCTGCCGCTCTCTCCCGCGATAGCGAGGAAACTGCGCTCTTTTATCTCGATATCGACCCGAAGGGTCATCCCTCCCGTGCTTCCGGCAAGGGGTTTGTGAATATTGATGACGATCATCGAAAGGCTCCGAATTTTCGCTTTTGGTAGCGGTTGAAAACATAGACACCAAGCAGGACGATGAAGCTGATGGCTACCATGACGGCGCTGTAGATATGGGCCGTGGCGTAATCCATCGTCTCGACCAGTTCGTAGATCGCGACGGAGGCGACTTTCGTTTCGCCCGGGATCGAGCCGCCCACCATCAAGACGACACCGAACTCTCCGACGGTGTGGGCAAATGTGACGATAAGCGCCGTCATCAGGGATGGCTTGATGTTTGGAAGCGCGACTTTGAGCAGAGTCCGGGCGGGGCTTTTGCCTGCGATGTAGGCCGCTTCGATCATGTTTTCATTCAGGCTCTCGAAACCGCTTTGCAGAGGCTGTACCATGAAAGGAAAGGAGTAGAGGCAGCTGGCGATGACGAGCCCCGTGAAGTTGAAGACAAGCTGCACTCCGAAAAGATCATTGAAAAAGGTACCGATCGGAGAGTTTATAGATAACCCCCAGAGTATATAGAAGCCGAGCACCGATGGTGGCAGAACGATGGGAAGCGACGTGATCGCCTCGATGGCGGGCTTGAGACGGGTGTGCGTGCGGCTGAGCCACCAGGCAGTGGGCAGGGCTATGAAAAACAGAATCACCGTCGTCACGGCTGCAAGTTTGAACGAGAGAACAAAAGGGGTCCAGTCGATCGCATCCATCAAAGCACCTTCAATATAGAGAGTTCACTTGCCTGAAAAAGAGCGATCGCGGTGTCGTCCGGCGCGAAAGAGAGGTTGGCAAGCGCGGCTTTGGGAACGATGCTTTCGATGGTGACATCCTTGAATAGCAACGTCAGCGAAGCGAGAACGGCACCTTCTGTAATTTTTCCGATCGTCATGGGGATCTGGTTGGATATCGCGGCCTCCGGGAGTTTGCGTGCGGAGATGGCGATATGGGTCGATTTGATACCCAGCACCACCTCTTTTGCTCTCTCCACACCCTGGGGAAGTTCGAGGGAGATCATCGTCAAGCTCTCACCGAAAGCATCGAAAGTTACGCACGATACCCCTTCATGTACCTGGATGTTCGTAATGCGGGCGGGTATACGGTTCATGGGAGCATGTATCCGTATCTTTGAAAGATCGCGCGGGCCTGTGGGCTAAGGATAAAGTTATAGAAGGCGCGGCAGGAGGCATCGTTTTTGGCGTTTTTCAGCAGTACGATTCCCTGGTCGATCGGGGTATAGAGCGAAGGATCGACCGCTATCCAGTGACGCCCCTTTTCAAAGCGCTGCATTTTAGGGCTATAGAGTGAGGCTTTGGCGATCATTCCAATATCCGCAGCCGTCATCGCGTAAGCGACAGTCTGTGAAATGCTTTCAGCGAAGATGATTTTGGGCTTGATGCGCGCAAAAAGGCCGCTGTTTTTCAGTGCTTCGACAGCCGCCTTGCCGTAGGGTGCGGTGTTGGGGTTGGCGACGGCGATACGCCGGATTGCGGGTGAATCGAGCAGAAAAAGCCCTTTTGAAAAATTGTGGGGTTTGGGGGAGAAGAGTGCCAATACACCCCTCGCGTAGACTTGCGGCTTCGTGATGGCGATCTTTTGCTCAAAAAGTGCCAGGGGATAGGACATATCGGCCGATATAAAGATCTGAAACGGCGCGCCGTTTCGTATCTGGGCAGTCAGCTTGCCGCTGCTTCCTATAATCGTGCGCACCTTGATACCGGGATGCTCTTTGGCAAAAGCAGCCTTGAGATCGTCCAAAGCGTAGCTGACGTTCGCGGCTACGGCGACGGTAATCTCTTTGGCATGCGCCGCTGCGAATCCAAAAACCATCCATGTGATGGCGATACAAAACCACTTTTTTTTCATATGATACTCCCTCTTTTTCAAAATAGATAGTTCATCTCGAAGCGATACTCGCTGTACGACGGCTCTGTGCCATCCAGACTCTTGTCGGCATCGATGAAGCCCATCCGAATCCGCGATGATGGTTTCGAGTTGCTGCTCTAATTCGGAA
>JAOZOG010000004.1 GCA_029933395.1 Sulfurovaceae bacterium
ATTCAGTGGCACTTGTCGACCTCTTTCATATCAAAAAACAGTACGATATCAAACTTCTTCTCGATGATGTGGACTTCCATCTCGATACAGGTGAGCGAGTCACGATCATCGGGCAAAACGGCTGCGGCAAATCGACACTGATGAAGATCGTGACAGGTGAAGAGGAGCCGACAGAGGGGAAGCGTGTCATCGACCAATCCGTACAGATCGGGATGCTCGACCAGCATCCACACTTCGATGCCGCACTGAATGTACGACAGGCGATCGAAAATGAGCTCTCCGAACTCCAGGAAGCGAAGAAAGCGTACGAGATGCTCAGTCAACAGTTGGCTGAAAATTTCGATGACAAAACACTGCAACGAAAACTGGCCGATCTCTCTGCCTATCTGGATCACCACAGTGCCTGGAATCTCGACGACAAAGTGGAGCGCGTTCTGCAGGAATTCAAGCTCAAGGAGTATGAGGATCGTCCCGTCATCACCCTCTCGGGCGGTGAGCGGCGCCGTGTCGCTCTGGCCTCTCTCATCCTCAAAAAGCCGGATATCCTGCTGCTGGATGAACCGACCAACCATCTCGATGTCTATATGGTAGAGTTCCTCGAAGAGATGCTGCTCAAAGAGAAATTCACCCTGCTCTTTATCTCTCATGACCGGCATTTCATCGACACCATCGCTACCCGGATCATCGAAGTGGACAATCAGAAACTGGTGAACTACAAAGGTGGATACAGAAGCTATCTCGAACAAAAAGAGGAGCGAATGCGTACGATGCAAAAAGAGCATGGAAACCTCCTCAGGCTACTCAAGCAAGAGGAGGCCTGGCTCGCCAAAGGTGTCAGGGCGAGAGAGAAGCGCAACCAGGGGCGAAAAAAACGGGTCTTCGAACTGAGAGAAGAGGCCAAATCCAACCCGACACTCATCCACAAAATGAAGATCGAACTCGAACGGGAGAAAAAACACTTCAACCGTGAAGAGGGCATCTCCAAAAAGAAGCTGCTCTTCGATATTGAGCATTTGAGCTACTCCGTCGCAGGCAAAAACCTCATCGATGATTTCACGACACGCATTCTCCAAAGAGACAAGATCGCGATCGTCGGATACAACGGATCAGGGAAATCTACACTGCTGAAACTCCTTCTGGGAAGAACCAAGCCCGATAACGGCACGATCAAGCGCGGAGACTTCGCTATCGGCTATTTTGATCAGCATCGCGAGATGCTCAGCGACGAGAAGAGCCTCATCGAAACATTCTGTCCCGACGGAGGAGACATCATCGATGTACAGGGCAAAAATATGCATGTCTACGGCTATCTCAAATCTTTTCTCTTTCCCAAAGAGTTTCTCGACAAAAAGGTGGGGATGCTCAGCGGAGGCGAAAAGAACCGTGTCGCCCTCGCCCTGCTGCTCACCAAAAAGGTTGACTGCCTCATCCTCGATGAACCCACCAACGACCTCGACATCCAGACGATCAATATCCTCGAAGAGAAGCTGATCAACTTCCCGGGCGCCCTCCTTTTCGTTTCACACGACCGCTATTTCATCGACAAGATCGCATCGAAACTCTTTATCTTCAAAGGCAACGGGGCGATCGAAGAGTCTTATCAATCCTATACCGAGTATCTGAGTATCGAAAAAGAGCTCGGTGAGCTGAATCAAATGGAGGCGGAGACAAAAAGCCGCAAACCCAAAGAGGAGGCGCGTATCAAAATAAAAACCAAACTGAGCTATAAAGACCAGCGCGATCTTGACCTCCTGCCACCCAAAATCGAAGCACTCGAAGCACAGATCGACGAGATCAACAACTGCCTCTATGACCCCGACTGCTATCAGGAAAAGGGGCTGACAAATCTTACAGAAGCACTTGAGAAAGTCCAGGAGGAATATGAGACATTAAGCGAACGCTATCTGGAAGTACTGGAACTTCAGGAGGAGCTGGAAGAGGGGAAGTAGTTGACGATCGTACTACCAGTAGATCATCACCCGCTTTCGTCCCCAGCGCAGGGCTTTTCGGCGGTTGGTTCCCATATAGATATCGATACGTTTCGTGTAGCGTTTGTTCATTTTGTCACGAACGGTATAATATCCGGGAAGCCCCTGTATCCTGACTTTTTTACCATTGCCCAATCCATACTTTTTGATCAGGTCTCTGGAGACGGCGATGGCTTTCATTCCGGGACGCAGACGGTTGTTCCAGGCTGCCAGGAAAGGGGTGCTGTCCGTCTGTCCTACGTGTGAACTGTAGGCAGTTGCCTGGACACGGAGCTTGTGCTTTCCTTTGAGCGTCTTGAAGAGTTTGGTTTCATATTCATTTACTACACGGTTTCGTGTTTTTTTATTGAGATAGCGATACTTTTTTTCCAGTTTTTGGGCCAGCTTGCTCTTTTTGGCTTTCTTTTTCTTTTTGGCCAGCGCTTTTTTCTCTTTTTTCTTCTTCTCTTCCGCTTTTTTCTTTTCTGCCAGTTTCTTCTTTTTTTTCGCTTTCTTTTTTTCTTCCGCCAGTTTTTTCTCTGCTGCCAGTTTTTTCTTTGCCAGTCTCTCTTTTTCTGCCGCCTCGGATTCTGTGATCTTTTTCTCCAGCTGCGCCATCGCTTCCGCTCTTCTCTGCTCCAGCAGCTGACGCTCCAGACGTTCTCTCTCCTGTTTCAGCGCAGCCAGCTCCTGCTCCATCTTTTTTCGTCTGGCCTGTTCAGCCTTCTGACGCGCAATCTCTTCGGCACTGATTCTCAATGGACTCGGCTGACTGCCTCGGAAACGTACAGGCTCGAGGACTTCGAGATGCTTTTCGATCATATCTTCCACATCGACAATCTTCAACAGTTTTGGCTTTTTGGTGACGGGAAGTGTTTTGGAGATGATCAATTTATGTTTTCTGGCGCCGTATGTCAGCTTCTCTGTAAACATAAATTTGCTGGGATAGGGTTTGCATTCGGTTGTCTTGGCTGTAACCAGACGGCACTCCACGATCCTCTTGCCTCCGGCAGAGGCATTTGTCAGGATGACAATGATACCTAACCATAAAAATCTCTTTTTCATCACAGGATGTTAAAAACTATAAAAACTTTAACATCTCCTCCTTTATAGAATTTTTATCGACGACGACGCTGTGGCGTATCGGCTTCTCGAAGAGACCACTGATCATATCAGGCACTGTCACGCCGGCATGTTCACTGACCCACTTCAGCGCATCGAGATCACTCTTGGCAGGGTGGCCCAGTGCTCTTGCAACAGTCGTACTGAACTTTGTCCACTCGGCTGTCGAATAGATCACGGTAGGAAGCTTCTCTTCTCTCAGCTTATGATACGCTTTGAGACACGTCGCCGTATGCGGATCCATGATATAGCCCTTTTCGGCGTAGGCTGCAATGATGGCTTCCCCCTCCTCGTCGCTGCTGAAAGTTGCATCGAAATCCTCTCTCAGGCTCTCAAGCTCATCAGGCGTGAGCTGGAATTTCCCCTCTTTATCCAGTGATTCGAGAAGTTCTTTTGTCCGACCGGGGCCAAATTTGTCGAACATCACCCGTTCGATATTGGAACTTTTGAGAATATCCATCGCAGGTGATTCTGTCTGGATCAGTGTTCTGTCTGTCATATCGTATACTCCCGTGTTGATCCAGTCTGCAAGAATATTGTTGATATTGGAAGCGATGAGTATCTTTTTGATCGGAAGGCCCGCTTTTTTGGCATAGTAGGCACCCAGTGCGTTACCAAAGTTGCCGCTGGGAACAACCATATAGACGGGGTCACCCAGTGAGACGGCTTTCTGCCGTACCAGCTCCAGATAACTGTGGATATGATAGATGATTTGAAAAATAATACGCCCGAAATTGACAGAGTTGGCAGCAGAGAGTTTGATATCGCGCCTCTTGAGTTCATCCCTGAAGTCCTGCGATGCCAGCAACGCTTTGAGGCTGCTCTGTGCATCATCGAAATTTCCCTTCAAACCGATCACTTTGAGGTTTTCTCCCTCTTCTGTGACCATTTGAAGTCTCTGGACATCGCTCGTTCCGCCATCCGGATAGAGACAGGCCACTTTGATGTTGGGCTGATTTTTGAATGTCTCCAGTGTCGCCGGACCTGTATCTCCACTGGTTGCCGCCATGATCAGGTAATTTTCATTCCGCTCCTGTGCCAGTCTGCTCAGAATATACCCAAAAGGTTGAAGCGCCATATCTTTGAAGGCACGGGTCTGCCCGTGGTAGAGCTCACTGACGAAACAATCCTTTTCGATCTGCTTCAGCGGTACCGGATTGGAAGGGTCGTCGAACGCATCGTAGCGGTCCAGTGCTTTTGCAATCGTCAAGGAATCGATATCGATCTCGAACGCCTGTAAAAAGTCAGCGGCCAGTGTTTTGTAGTGACTGTCAAGATGCTTCTCTAAAAAATCACTGTCGAGTACCGGAAGCGACTCCGGAACATAGAGTCCGCCATAGCTGGCACTGGGATTTAAAATTGCATCCGAAAAATTTATCTTCGCCAGCCTGCTGCCGTCGTTGCCCCTTGTCTCAATAAACTGCATTCACTCTTATCCTGTCCATTTTTTGCTCTTATTATAACAAAAAAATTACTTTTCCACTTCATTCATCAAAATCGTGATGATATCTGTCATCGTCAACATACCTTTGAGCTCGTTGTTATCGATGACCAGCAGACGCTTGATACTGCTCTGAACCATCATACGTGCCGCATATTTGACATCGAGTTTGGCGGAGACGGAGATCGACGGAGAAGCTGCGATATCATAGACACTCAAAAGGTCGATATCCCCCTCCTCCGCAATGATACTCTGCAGTATATTTTTGTAGGTGACCAGCCCGTAGGCCCCATGTGTGCCATTCTTGTCCATGACAACAGATCGTACCTGATGTATCCTCATCTGCTGCAGTGCCTCACGTACCGGTGACATCTGCGGCACGATAATCAAGCGCTCCAGTGGCGTCATAATCTCTTCAACCAACATTTTTTCTCCTTTTTTGTTTAAAGTAGATGACTGACATCATCTTTGAATTTATGCAACTCTTCGATATCCAGGCCGACAACATGGCTCAGCGGTACCGTAAAGGCCAGGCTGCTGTTTTCCTGGTTGTCCAAATCACAGGTAGACTTGATCGCCCTGAGCACTTTGAGCGTCATTCTCACAGGCAGGACAAACAATAGCAGAGAGACATTCTCTTCGAGTGTCAAACCAAAAAAGATCTTCTTCTCTTTCAGCCCCAGATTGCGCCCATGCAGGATCGTGACACTACCTGCACCGGCCTCTTTCGCCACCTTGATGGCCTCCTCTTCACGCGTCTCTTCGACAATTACGATCAATGCACTGAATTTCATTTCTCCTCCTTTGTGTTGATTCTCTTCCGTTCGTATTCGACATAGATACTGTAAAGCATCACTGTCAACATGGGAAACAGTGAGGCAAAAGCGATCAGGCCAAAACCGTCGATCAGAGGATTTCTCCCCTCTATATTCTCTGCCAAACCCAGACCCAGGGCCGCTACCAGCGGTACCGTCACAGTCGAAGTCGTCACGCCGCCGCTGTCGTAGGCGATCGGAATAATATAGCGTGGCGCATAGTAGGTGATCACGATCACGAGCAGATACCCCACGATGATATAGTAGTGTATCGGATCTCCAGCCACGATACGGTAGGCACCCAGTGCGATACCGATCGCCACACCCAGGGCGACGACAATACGCAATACCATCTGCCTGATATTCCCGGCACTGATCTCCTCTGCCTTGATCGCGATCGCCAAGAGTGCCGGCTCTGCCATTGTCGTCGAAAAACCGATCAAAAAGGCAAATAGGTAGATCAGGAGGTTGTTTTTCATCGCAGTCAGCTGAAAAGCGATCGTCTCTCCGATCGGAAAGAGTCCCATATCCAGACCAACGATAAAGGCATAGAGTCCCAGAATCACCAGTACGATACCCACCATAATTTTTGGAAGATGCGATACCGGTTTGCGAATCACAAGATACTGAAACAGAAAAATCACCAGCAAAATAGGGAGGATATCCTTGACAACACCTATCAGTTCCAGCAGGATATTCACCCAGTCAAAGTGATAGAGTGTCGCATCTTCCAGCTTCTTAACTACCTTTTCTGACACCTCTACTACCTTTCCTGCCACAGTCGGTACCGAAGAGTAGACGATGATGCCGTAGGCCTGCACAAAGATCATCGGCATCAGGGAGGCAAAGGCAATCAAACCAAAACCGTCGATGGCGGGATTGCGGCCTTTGATGCTCGAAGCGAGTCCGATCCCCAATGCTGCCACCAATGGTACCGTCACGGTCGATGTCGTCACACCACCGCTGTCGTAAGCAAGTCCGATAATCTCCTTGGGGGCAAAAAAAGTCGTCACGACGACAATCACATATCCCGCGATGATATAGTACTGGATCGGATGGCCCAACAAGATACGGAACACTCCCAGTGCAATCGCGAAACCGACCGAAAGCGCCACCGTCATCCTCAGGAAGAAGGCATCGATCCGCCCTTCACTGATCAGTGCCGCCTTCTCTGCAATTGCGATCAATGCCGGCTCGGCAACTGTCGTAGCGAAACCGATCGTAAAAGCAAAAAGGAGCAGCCAGAAGAGTGACCCTTTTTTGGCAAAATCGATCGCCAGATTCTCTCCGATCGGAAAGATCCCGACTTCCAGGCCGCGAATAAAGAGTGCCAGACCCACCGCCACGATAAAGAGTCCCAATACAATGGAGAGGAGGTTTTCGGGAACTGCCTGCACGACAAAGAGCTGAAAAAAAGCGACCACCAGAACGATCGGTGCCAAATCCCTGAAGGAGTCACGTAGATCCTTTGAGAATATTTTGAGGCTCTCTTTCAGCATGGGTATCTACGGACTCTTTTTGAGTTTCAGAAGAAAGAAATCTTTGGCGTTACTGTAGCTGTCACTCTCTCCAACCACGACGATACTGCCGTCACTGGTGCGTGTCACGCCATGGGCGATATCGGTATTGCGGTCTCCATAGAGGCCTGACCAGAAGAGTTCACCGTTTCGATCGAGTGCCAGAATATAGATATCATACACCCCTTCCCCCATCGAATCCGTCCCTCCGGCAATGATAAAATCACCATTCCGCGTCACGGTAACCGCATTGGCAAAATCATAACGCTTATAGCCATAAATTTTATGCCAGATCAACTTTCCCTCTTTGCTGAATTTCAGCACCGTGAGGTCTGTCTGTTTGCTGCCCCAGGAGCGGGTCGATCCCGCTGCGACAATACCACCGTCGAGTGTCGGTGTCACACCGTTGAGAATATCCTCATACTCTCCTCCGTAGGTTCTCGCCCAGATTTTTTTACCGTCCTGATCCATCTTTAGAACAAAAAAGTCACTGTCGCCGACCCGGTCGATCTCACGTGAACCGACCATCACCAGACTTCCGTCGATCGTACGGGTCAAACCGCGTACCAGCTCCTCTTTTTCGCCCCCCATCACCTTTTCGGAAATCATGTGGCCTTTTGCATCTACCTTGACGATGAAGATATCTTTGTATCCATTGCCGAAGGATTCCGTCTCTCCTACGACCAGTGCGCCGCCATCATCTGTTCCGGCGATCGCTCTGCCATACTCTGCACGCTCTTTGCCAAATGTCGCCTGCCAGATTCCCTTGCCATCCAGAGAGATTTTCGCGACATAGATATCACGGTCTCTCTTTTCACTGAATGACCGGCTGGTGCCCACAACAAAAAGCGAACCATCTTTCGCCCGTGAAATACCTGCTGCGATATCCATATTTTTACCACCGAGCATTTTGCGCCAAATAGTCTTGCCTTTAGCATTGACGCGAGTGACACAAATATCACTCTGCAATGCACCAAATGATTTACAGGTTCCCACGACAGCGACATCACCACCCTCCAGCGCGACAACACCCATCGCCCTGTCCGTATCACTGTCGCCATAAATCTCCTGCCATACCTTCTCATAGGTCGGTTTCTTCTGGATTTTTTTGACGCCGGCTGCCTGTGCCGCTATAGAGAAGAGCGCCAAACTTACTATTGTACCTATCAATACTTTTTTCATACTTGTTTCCTTCTATATCTGTCGGGCTATATTATACATAAAATTTTTATGGCCAGCTATAAAAATTATTTAATATGCTATATCTATCTTTTTATTGCTCTGATTTGGCTTTGACAAATTCTATCAGGGCATCACGGTCCAGCGGACGGCTGAAATAGTATCCCTGCCCATAATCACAACCCTGCGCGATAAGGAACGCTTCCTGCTCCCTGTTTTCGATCCCCTCGGCAATCACCGTATACTCCAGGCTGTGGGAAAGTGCGATGATAGCCGTAGTCACCTCACTGTTATTGGAGTTTTTTGGAAGGTGATCGATGAAGGATTTATCGATCTTGATACTATCCATGGAGAAATCTTTGAGATAGCCCATAGAGGAGTATCCGGTACCAAAATCATCAATAGAGATACGGCATCCCATCTTTCGGAATCCATTGAGAATGGAGAGATTTTCCTGCGTATATTCCATTATGCAGCGTTCTGTGATCTCCAGCTCCAGATTCTCCGCAGAAATGCCTGTCTCGTTGATAATCCGGCTGTAATTCTCCAGCAGATCTTCCTGCTGAAACTGTATACTTGAGAGGTTGATGGCGATCCAATCCAGTGCTACGCCGTGCTCTTTCCAGTAGAGGTATGTCCTGGCAGCCTCCCGCAATACAAAGTATCCGATCGCCACAATCGCTCCGGTCTCCTCTGCGACTGGAATAAATTGTGCAGGCGACACCCTTCCGAGCTCCGGCGAATCCCATCGCAGCAATGCTTCTGCACCGCAAATCCTTTTGCTGCGGAGATCGTACTGCGGCTGATAGACCAAAGAAAATTCATTGTTCTCTATGGCATGTATCAATTTCTGTTCCAGGTCGAGCCGGATATGCATATCGATCGAAAGTTTATTGGAGTAGAACTGGTAGTTGTCTTTGCCTCTCTCTTTGGCATGGTACATGGCAACATCCGCATGCTTGATAATCACATTGATATCCTCTCCATCTTCAGGATAGATTGCGATACCGATGCTCACCGTAGTATTGAGATGATAATCCCGTACTTTGATCGGCTCGCGCAAAGCCTGCTGTATCTCTGCAGCCACCCTGCCGGCCTCCTCCCTGTCGGCGATATCATCCATCACCACGACAAACTCATCGCCACCGAATCTGGCCAGCAGATCACTTTTTCTCACAACGTTTTGGAGACGACCGGCGAGGACTGTCAACATCTGGTCGCCGACATTGTGCCCGAGTGTATCGTTGATCACCTTGAAGCGATCCAGATCGATGAAGAGAAATGCGACCCACTTTTTGAGTACACGTGCCAAATCGAAGATTTCGACAAGCTCTTTTTCGACATATGCACGATTGGGGAGCTTGGTCAGATTGTCATGATATGCCAGGAAACTGACCCGCTCCTTCATCTCCAGGATCTCTTCGAGATTGGTCAGGATCGCAACAAAATTCTGTGTATCATCCTCCTGGTTCTTCACCGCTTTGATTGTCAGCCAGGCAGGTATACGCTTGCCGCTTTTTCGTTTTCCCTCCACTCTGCCTGCCCATTTGCCCTTCACCTCGACAGCATCCCAGATTTTTCGGTAGAGTGCCGCCTCATCTTTGCCCGAAAGAAGCAAAGGCTCCCTTCCCAGAAGCTCCTCTTCGGTATAACCAAATATCTGTTTAGTTGCAGGATTGACAATGATAATCTTCTTCTGACTATCCATAATCATAATCCCTTCACCGATACTCTCGAATGCCACTGCGGCTTGCTGCAGCTTCTTCTGCTGTTCGATATACTCTGTAATATCGAGTTTTATCGCCAGATACTGCTCCAATTCGCCATTCACGACAATCGGCACAATTGACGCTTTCTCATAGAGCAGCGATCCATCCTTTCGCTTGTTGATCAGTTCCCCCTGCCACTTCTCACCCCGATCAAGTGTTTCATTCAACTCTTTATAGAACGTGTCACTGTGCATATTGGATTTCAGCACATTGGGGTTATGGCCCAGCACTTCGTCGATCTTGTACCCACTATGCTGCTCAAAAGCTTCGTTGGCATAGAGAATATGTCTCTGTGCATCCGTAATCACGACGGAATTATCACTGTTTTCGATGGCATAACGGAAAGCTTTGAGCTCCAGGGAAGTCCGTCTCATGCGCCAATACTGATAAAACAGCAGCAGCAGTATCATGAATGCCATAGCAAAGAAACTGAATGTGATCACTTTTTGCTGCAAAAGATTGCGCTCATACTGTTGAAGCAGATCGGCTGACAGCGTCTCGATCGCTTCGATCACCTTAATCTTCCGATTTTCATCCACTATTTTTTGGATCAGCAGCACATCCGCCATAAACTGCTTCGTTTGGCTGTAGAAATAATACAAAAGCTTATGTTGGCTGCTCTCTTTCTCCAATTCGGCCAGACTCTTCTCAAAAAGTTTTCTATCCGGAGGAAGATCCATCAAAATTTTCCCAAAAAAGAAAAAGAACTGGTCCATCACTCTGTTTTTTTCAATATCAAGCGGGTACTTTTTCTTGATGGTGTTACGCAAATCATAGAGGTAGTGAATCGCATTTGTCGCTCTGGCATTGGCCGATTGGAAGCGCCCTATCAGGTCTCTTTTTTTTCTGTAGAGTCTCTGGATATCGAGCAGCTCCTGATAACTTCTCTCCCCAAATTCCCTGGAGAGCTCACTCTGCTTGAAGTAGCGCAACTCACTCTCGCAGGCACGAAAAAGCCTCTCTGTCTCATCATAATCCACATAACGGAATTTTTGCAAAAAAAGATTTTCCAAATCTTTCTCGAAGACAACCATCTTGTGAAGTTTATGCTGATAACTCCTGTAGTGCCTGATATCTATGGCGATCTTTTCGAGATAGACAAACAGCCCGACCAGCACCAGGGCAAAAAAAGCCATCAGTACTATAAAACCGTCTACCCGTTTGTGCCAGAAACTCTTGCTCTTACTCATGCTTATTTTGCCAATGGAGGTATGGGCGCCGTAAGGGAGCGCAGAAAAGCGACAATCGCATCGATCTCTTCAGGTAACATGTCGCGCCCCAACTGATACTGGGACATCAATTCTACAGCCTGCCTGAGTGTTTTGGCCCTTCCATCATGCATATAGGGTGCTGTCTGCTCTATGTTTCTCAAAGAGGGCACCTTGAAGACATACTTATCCTCTTCCCGTCCGGTAATTTCATAACGGCCCATATCACTGCTGTTGGCATCATGGAATATCCCAAATTTATTGAAGAAATTTCCTCCGATATTGACACCATGGTGGCAAATGATACACCCTTTGGAGACAAAGAGCTGGTAACCCTTTTTGGCTTCCGGAGTGATTGCGTCTTTTTCTCCTCTGAGGTACCTGTCAAAGGGAGAATCCGGTGTAATCAGCGCCTTTTCAAACTCGGCGATCGCATCAGAAATATTCTCCGGTGTCACACCGTCACTATAGATAGCACCGAAAGCCGTGGCATACTCTTTCTCTTTTTTCAGTTTCTCGGCAACCTCTTCAAGAGAGTGTGCCATCTCGACAGGATTTTTGACAGGGCCTTTGACCTGCTCTTTCAAATCTCTGGCACGCCCATTCCAGAACTGGCGAAAATTGAAGGTGCTGTTGTAGACTGTAGGGGAATTGATACTGCCCTTTTTCCCTTCTATCCCGGATGAGAATCTCGCCCCGTCATCTCCACCCTCCTGCAAATTATGACAGGTCGCACAGGAGATCGTTCCATCTTTTGAGAGTATGGGATCAAAGAAGAGTTTTTTCCCCAGCTTCACCTTCTCCATATCCGCATCGATATGTTTTGGAATCGGCCTGATCAAAGTATTCGCACCAAGCGGCACGGCAATAAAAAGCAGGAGTATTAACAATAAAGCGCTGCTGGTGCCCCCTCTTTTTGTTGTGATCATCATAATTCGATACAGGTACCCACTCCGGAACTCGTCAGAATCTCCAGAAGAATTGAATGCTCTACCCGCCCATCGATGATATGTGCTTTCTTCACACCGCCCCGTAACGCTTCGATACATGCATCGACCTTGGGTACCATGCCGCCCTCTATGGTGCCGTTCTCTTTGAGGTTCTCCGTCTTTTCGATATCGAGATTGGTGATCAGTGACATCTCTTTATCCAAAACACCTGCCGTATCGGTCAAAAAGAGTATTTTGCGCGCCTGCAGCGCTACAGCGATCTGACTGGCGGCAAGATCTGCATTGATATTGAATCCCGGATGTCCCACCGTACTGCTTGAAGCGATCGGTGCGATGACCGGCACAAACCCATCTTCGATGATATTCTCCACGATCTGAGCATTGACATTCTCGATGATACCGGTATAGCCAAAGTTTTTAAAATCCTTGGGGCGTGCCTCCAGGAAGTTGGCATCCTTTCCGGATATTCCTATCGCCTTGCCGCCATGATTGTTCAGCAGCGAAACGATCTCTTTGTTGATCTCTCCGCTGAGTACCATCTCGGCAATACGCATCACCTCTTTGGTTGTCACGCGCTGCCCGTCCACGAAGCGGGTCTCGACACCCAGTTCAGTCAAAAGCTCCGTAATACTTTTGCCTCCACCATGCACGACAATGGGCTTCATTCCCACGGTATGCAGCAGGACAATATCCTGGGCAAACTTCTCCTTGAGCGTGTCACTGGTCTGCGCCGAACCGCCATATTTTATGACAATTTTCTCGTTACGGAACTTCTTGATGAACGGCAGTGCATCCAGAAGTGTTTTGACGACATCGATTTTATGTTTCATAGGTATCTCTATTTCCTTTTTACGAGCAGAACTGGTAATTTACGGGGTTTCAGGATCAAATCTTTTACAATATAGTGCTATTTTCTTCATCACACTCTCATTGATAACGATTTCAAGTTCTATTATAGAGAGTGGCAACTTAAACCCACCCATCTTTACGGCATCTTTCCGTGTGACCAGAAGAGAGTCTGCACTACATTCACGCATCAGACTTTTCAGCTTTTCTTCGTCAAAATAGGCATGATCGGGAAGGTAATACCGGGACACGACACCTTCGGGAAGATAGGGATCAAGCCTCTCAGGCCGGGAGATCGCCGTAGCCAGAAGCATTCTCTTGCCAAGATCACTATAATGCACTTTTCGCTTGAAATCTCTGTTCTCTCTCAGCAGCAGATCGGCATACTGTTTGACAAAAGAGAATTCACGGTACGGTCCGGCAGGAAAGGGAAAGTGATTGGCTATCCTGGCAGGCTCAAGCAGTATTTCGAATTTTTCGATATCGACACGATTGAATCCATCATCCAGAATAATCTGTTTTGCACCCTCTCCAATCGCTTTTCGAATCGCTTTTTTACGATCTTCACTGACGATAACGCTGCACAAAGGCAGTGATTGCGCCATCAGCATCGCTTCGTCGCCACTCTCTTCGACACTTGCCAGGATCTCCCCCCTTCGGCTCACTTCGATCAGGCCGCTGCTCTGTCTGCCATACCCCCTGGAGATAATTGTCGTGCCGGGATAGTGCGAAGCCAGTGCGATCGCAAACGGTGTCTTGCCGCTTCCTCCTACGATGAGATTGCCGATACTGATGACAGGGAGAGAAAACGATTCTCTTCTTGCCAGCAATCGCCGCAGCAGCATCAGACTGCCGTAAATCAGCGAGAGAGGAAGAAGGAGAAAAATGACACAGTAATGGTAGGGACGGGGAGCAAAAAAAAGCGCTTCAAAAAAGCTTTCGATACCCTTTTTGGCCATCTCAGATATGTGCCCGGGCCACCTTTGTGACAGCTTCGCAGATATACTCTACCTCTTCATCATCGAGAGAGCTGTAGATAGGCAGTGACATTACTTTCTGGTAGACGCCCAGGGCAGTAGGAAAATCAAAGACCTTCAGCGAATATTTCTGCTTGTAGTATGTCATAAAGTGCAGGGGAATATAGTGCAGTCCGATGCTGATCCCCTCTTTTTTCAACTCTCGTGCGAAATGATCCCGGTTTTTGTCTATCTCGACGATAAAGTGACGGAAAATATGCTCACCGCCATTGATCGGCAATCTGACATGCGGAAGACTCTTAAGCTGCTCCATATAGCGCTTCGCGATCACTTCACGTCTCTCGATACTCATATCCAGCTTTTCAAACTGTGCCAGACAGAAAGCAGCATTCAACTCACTCATATCATATTTCCATCCAATATCGATCACATCGTAAAGATAATCCACTTCGTTGAAAGAGCCACCCTTTTCATTGCTGATCGCATGGGTACGGAACAGTCTGGCGCGCTGATAGAGTGTCTCATCATCCGTGACGAACATGCCGCCCTGCACAATACTCTGGTTGAGGTGTGGCGAAAAGCTGAATGTCGTAATGTGCGCGCCCGTACTGCCAATTTTCTTACCCTGATACCGGGCGCCCATCGCGTCACTGGCATCTTCGATCACTTTGACATTATGTGATTGTGCGATCTCGTAGAGCCGCTCAAGGTCGGTTGTCTGTCCCGCCATATGGTTGACAATCACGGCACGCAGCTTTTTGCTCTTGTTCTTGCCCAGTACCTGATCGAGTTTTTTCAGGTCGATATTGTAACTCCCCGCTTCGCAATCGACAAAGATCGGTTCTGCATCGAAGTGGCGTACTACCTCAGGCAGGTCCGGAAAACTGTTGACGCTGCAGACGACTTTGTCTCCCCGCTTGAGGTCGAGTGCACACATCGCAAGATGCAGTGCCGATGTGCCGCTGCTGACAGCCAGTGCATACTTCGCTCCGATATATTCCCGGAAACGGCTCTCCAGGATACTGACTTTGGATTCACCTTCAAGACTCAGCACCTCTTCAAGATACTGCGTCTCTTTTTCATCGATCGGGGGGATATAAAATGGTATTTCTTTTGACATTCTTGACTCTTTAGTAAATGATTTTTAGATTTTTTTAATTATACACTATTTTTATAATAATTTCATTGACACGCTTTCGCTCCGAGATGCAAAAGTTCGCGGCAGGAAAATCCCGCCTTTTTGCGTGCCTCGACATTGATGTGCGGGCGGTGTTTGCCTGTCAGAGCATAGGATTCAAGAACCGTCATATAGCGCGATTCCACTTCAAAACCCCGCATTTCGCAAAGATAACGAAACCACCTGTCACCTTTTTGAACATGTACGATCTCTTCATCATAGATGATTTCCAGCATTTCGATCAGGCGTGCAATATGCGGATCTTTGCGCTTGTTGTGCAGTTTTTTGATAATCTGAGGATTGACATCCAGGCCGCTTGCTTCATAATAACGGGGTACCACCGCCATCCGGTCGAGAATATCCCCTGCCGTATGCACCCCTGCATCGAACAGGCCGCTGTGTACAGGAAAATCACCATATCGGTATCCCAAATCCGTCAAAAGATTATGCAGCATCGTGAAATGCCGTATCTCATCGGCGGCTACCTCCAGCCAGTCGATCTTGTACGCCAGCGGCATGGAGGGGTAGCGGTAAACCGCATCCAGAGCCAGGTCAATAGCAGAATATTCAATATGCGCTATTGCATGCAACAGTGTCGCCAATCCTGCCGGCGTATCAAAATCCTTGCGGGAGGGCAGCGCTCTGGGATCGACGATTTCGCAGATTCCGGCATAGGAGGGATGCTCGAAGAGTCTAGGGACAAATCCCTCTGCACTTTCTATACGATTTTCGGTACAATACTGCAGGCACTGGTCAGTGTATGCCTCTTTGAGTGAGATCTCATTGCCGGTAATTGCTGCTTCCAAAAGTGTATAAAAATTCATGGAGATATTATAGTCTATGCAAATTAAAATCCAACCAATGGGCTCTTTCCAGACCAATTGCTATATCGTGACGATCGACGGAAAAGATCTCATTATCGATCCCGGTATCGATGCTACTGACTGGGTACTTGCCCATACAAGCAATCCTGTAGCGATTCTCAATACCCATGGGCACTTCGACCATGTCTGGAGCAACGCAGAGCTGAAGCAAAAACTGCATATCCCCATCTATGCCCCCAAGGCAGATGCCTTTATGCTCAGAGATGATCCTCTCTCGCAGGGCACCCCGCCCAGTGAACCGGACTACCTGATAGAGGGAGATGAGACCGTCGATATCCAGGGAATCAAGGTCACCTTACGCCATTTTCCGGGCCATACGCCAGGCTGCAGCATCATCGAAATTGGAGATGTCTGGTTCAGTGGAGATTTTCTCTTCTATCAATCGATCGGGCGATGGGATTTTCCCTCTTCCAGCGCTGAAGATATGGCAAAAAGTCTGGAAAAAGTGATGAAGATCGAAGAGGACTATACTCTCTATCCGGGCCATGGGCTCAGCACAACACTCAAAGCCGAACAGAGGCGGATACCCTTTTGGATCAAAGAGGTGCGAGGAAGGCCGTAGTGTGGATGAAATCCACCATTTAGAAACCACGAAACACAAGAAGGTGGATTTCGTCCACCCTGCAAATTTAATAGGAGAATTTATACCCGCGTCGACGCACTGTATGAATGACCTGGAAACCCAAAATACTTTTGAGACGTTTACGAATCTGATTGATCGCAACTTCTACGGTATTGTCACTGACATACTCCGGCTCTTCCCAGAGTGCATTGATGATCTCGTCCTTGGAGAAAACCCGCTGTTTCCTGAGTGCCAGATAGGCAAGGATATCAAATGTTTTTCCATTGAGCGATACGATCTTCTCGTCATACTCTATTTTCTTATTGGCGATGTCGATGACCAATTTGCCCACATCGACCTTGGTGCCGAAAAGTTGCCGCATATTGGCCAAAACTCTGGCCGCCACAAGGTCTGGCTCGTCACAGTGGTTGTAGATGACATCATCCACACCGAGGGAGAAGTGTTCTACCTGTCTCTTTTCATCTTCCGTCAGGATAATGATCTTGGTTTCACTCTTTTTTCTCTTGACATCATTGACATAGCGCTCCAGGGAAAATCTCACCCCTTCATCTACCACCATCACCAATTCATAATGCCTAAAGTCCGTAAAATTCGTCGCATCGTATAAATCTTTTGCATTGTCTACAATACAGATGAAATACTTCTCCAGCTCCGTTTCAAGTCTTTTGACATACTCGTCATCCAGACCTATCGTCAATATCCTCATTTTCCTTTTATCCTTACCGCTCAACTTGCGCTTTTTGACGCAAAACCGATACCAATTTGTTAACTATTGGTTCATTGTTGAGTAGTTTATACCAAAAAGTTGCTTATTTAAAAATAAAAGTAAGTTTCAGCTCTATTTTGATATTTTATACTATAGGTTTGTATTCAGATAAAAAGTAGCTGTTTTTAAGATTTTTTGATCGCTTTGATATAGACTCTCTTGGGTGCCGGATAGCCCTCTACCGTTCGGCTCTCATCCCCGGGATCAAGAAAATCATTCAGACTCTGCGAATCGATCCACGCTGTTTTGCGCTGCTCATCAAGCTCTGTTTTTTTAATCGCAAGAACTTCAACATATTCAAAACCTGCACGAAAGCACCAGTTTTTCAATGCATTCACCGTAGGGATAAAATAGATATTGGGGATCTTCGAGTAGCGCTCTCTTGGCGTCAGGCAGGTCTCCTCTTCCCCATCGATCATAAAGGTGTCCAGTATCAGCTCTCCCCCTTTCTCGAGGCCTCTGCAGAGTGATTTGAGCGTAGCGACGGGGTCACTGCGATGATAGAGCACCCCCAGGCAGAAGAGCAGGTCAAAGCGATGTTCATAAAATTCGACATGTTCTACACCCAAAAGCTCATACACAATCTCACTTTTGAGAAAATGGTTGATAAACTGAAATTGGGAATAGGTCAATGCAGAAGGGTCGAAGCCTACCAGCTTTCTGGGCTCCTGCTGCTGCATCCTGAAAAGATAGTAGGCATTGTTGCACCCGATATCCCCTACCACTTTATCCTTGAGGTCAAAATGGGGCGCAATCAGATTGTATTTGACGAAACTTTTCCACTCACTGTCGATAAAGGTTTGAGAGATACGGAAGGGGCCTTTCCGCCATGGCTTCATCAGCTCTGCCGTACGGAGTATCTGCGCTTCTTCTTCGGGAGTAATACTTTTGAAATCTATCTCGACAACATCATCCAGCCTAATTGTCTCAATATCCGGATCCGGCAACGAGGCAATCGCTTCCTGCAGAGGTGCAATATTTTTCCACGTCAGCCATTTTTGCCGCTCCTGCCGCAGTTGCCCCAGATCCAAAGTACTACTTCTTGAGGTAGGCTTTTTTGATCACCTGCTTGAAGAGCGGCCTGTCGCCCGGCTGCGAGGTAGAGACATTTTCGATCTTTCGGACCACCTCTTTGCCTCTGATCACTTCTCCAAATATCGTGTATCCGCCGTTGAGGTGCGGTGTTGCGGCAGTGGTGATGAAAAACTGGCTGCCATTGGTATTGGGGCCTCTGTTTGCCATTGCCAGCAGGAACGGTTTGTCGAAAACCACATTGGGGGCATATTCGTTTTTGAACTCTTTGTGCCAGATAGACTCTCCGCCCATTCCCGTCCCCTGGGGATCGCCACCCTGTATCATGAAACCTTTGATGACGCGATGAAAGATCACACCGTTGTAGTAGCCGTTTTTGACATGGGTGACAAAGTTCTCTACCGCAAGTGGCGCCACCTTCGGGTAGAGTTTCAATTCGATATTGCCCTGATTTGTCTGCAAAACAACGGTCGGTGCTTTTTTGCCACTCTTGGCTGTCTCTGCGGCACTGCTCTGCTGCAGCGACAACAATCCCAGGAACAAGAGTCCTATTACTATTTTTCTCATCATAAGTCTGTCTCGCAATGATCGATTTTCAATTTTCTCAGAATACGCTCGAAGAAATCTCCCGCATCACGATGCACATCCTCCTGGAACTCCAGGTAGATAGCCTGGATATCGGGGCGGTCATTGGATACTTTGTCAAAAATAAAGGGGGCCAGCCCCGTCTCCTCTTTGACCTCTTTCACGACACCAAGAATCTCCTCTTTCAGCTCCGGATGATCTCCAAATATCAGGCTCAAGCCCTCATATCGCTCTTCCATGCGCATATGCGCTTCGATTTCGCCACATCTGTTTTCTGTCATTTTCCTACCTTGCATAATTGATTGAACGTGATTCTCTGATCACGTTCACTTTGATTTCACCCGGATATTGTACCCTATCTTCGATCTCTTTTGCAATCTCCTTGCTCAGCATCGCCGCTTCATTGTCTCCAATCTCTCCGGCATCGACAATGACACGCAATTCTCTCCCGGCATTGATGGCATAGGCTCTCTCTACGCCCTCCCTGCCCAGTGCGATCTCTTCGAGCTCTTTCACCCTCTTGGTAAAACTCTCGAGTACCTCCCTTCTGGCGCCCGGCCTGGCGGCAGAGAGTGTATCGGCAGCACAAACAGCAGCACTCTCCACACTGTCAGGCTCTTCGTGGCCATGATGGGCATAGATTGCATTGATCACGGTCGGATGCTCCCCATACTTTCTACAGAGCTCCGCGCCCAACTCTACGTGCGAACCGCCAAAATCCTGCGTGAGTGCCTTGCCGACATCATGCAGCAATCCCGCACGCAATGCCAGCTTTTCGTCCCCGCCCATCTCGGCAGCCATAACAGAAGCCAGACGCGCCACTTCGAGGGTATGCGCCAAAGCATTCTGTCCGTAACTTGCACGGTATTTCAATCGCCCCAGGAGCTTGATCAACTCTTCGTGCATCGGGAAAAGACCCAGATCGATCAGGATGTTTTCTCCCTCTTCATAGATCTTCTTCTCGAATTCACTCTCGACTTTTTCGTGAATCTCCTCAATGCGTCCCGGATGGATACGGCCATCTTCGACCAGCAATTCTATCACCCGGGTCGCAATCGCTCTGCGGTAGAGATTGAACGAGCTGATCAGAATGACACCAGGAGTCTCATCGATGATGATATCCACGCCCAGGAGTGTCTCCAGCGCTTTGATATTGCGCCCCTCTTTGCCGATGATACGCCCCTTGTGATCATCGCTGGGCAGCGTCACCAGGTTGATCAACCGCTCTCCGGCAAACTCACCGGCATAACGTGTCGTAGCCTGTGCCAGGATATAGTTCGCCTTCTTCTCGCCCTCCTCTTTGGCCTGGTGCTCATACCTTCTGACAATCGCAGCGATATCGGAGTGACACTTCAATTCCACTTTTTCGAGTATCTCGGCCTTTGCTTCTTCTTCCGTCATCGAAGCCACGCTCTCCATCTTTTTGATCGTCTCATCGATGATAGACTGCTTCTTCTTTTCGAGTTTCTCCAATATCTTATTTTTCTCTATCGTACGATACTGAAGCTGCTGAAGCTTTTCACGCTCTTTTTTGAGCTCTCTGGACTCTGCAATCAAATTACGATTGCGCTTTTCCACCTCCTGGATACGGCTCTGGAAGCTCTTCTCCAGCGTGAGTTCTTCCTCTTTGATTCTGACTTTTGCATCCTGGAGCATCCGCTCCGACTCGTGTTCGATCGCCTTGGCTCTTGCCTTGGCTTCCAGTTCCATATAAGCGAACTTCTTGCTGCTGCTGTTTCGTAACCACATATAGGTCGTACCCGAACCGACAGCGACTAGAAGCAGACCTGCTCCTGCTGTTGCCAACATCTTTTTCTCCTTCTCTCAGGAAAAACAGAATCGATTTGCACACATAAATTTATGTACCTTGTCCGGATTTTCTTTTCGTGATATTTTGTCCGGCACTCTACATAATTCCTTGCAAGTTATACTTTTCCCGCTAAGAATCAATTCCCTGTCAGTCTCATCATTTTCTGTCCAAACATTGACTGTTTTTCCTGCACAATACTGCTTCTGGCGTGATAATCATATCTGCCATCACATCATAACGATCCGTTACCACCTGATGGGCAAAACACAACCGACGCGAAACAAATACTGTTTTTTTTATATTTTTTCGTTCTCTTTCAAAAAATCTGTCATACATTCCCTTGCCAAACCCTACACGTCTCAGTGTCAAGTCAGTACCAACTATCGGAACGATTGCCAGATCTATCTCTCTTCGTCTGTATAATTTTGAATTTTTTGGTTCTCTGATGCCAAACTGCTTTCTTTCCAGTGGCATTCTATATTTTACCAAGCTAAAACTTTCACCTTCCATAAACGGTACCAGAACCATCCGCCCCTCCTGCCTCAAAAGCCTGATCAGCGGATGCACATCGACTTCGATTTTCAGAGGAATATAGAGCAGGATGCTTTGTGCCTTTTCCTGCCTGATGATCTGGTAAAGCGTATGAATCACTTTGCGGTCCCTTCTCTGATTCATCCTCTTTTGCAGAACTCTCAATCTGGCAAGACACGCTTTCCGAAATGATTTTTTGTCCATTGCCCTTCACTTTCAAACACCGCCAGGAGCAGCAAGATGCCCTTTGCAAGTACCTTTTGGATATAATCCCCTAATTATGCTTAAAGGTATGCTATGAAAAGTGCTTCTTTGCTTCTTCTGATCTTGCTGATTTTTGGCCTTTCAGGCTGTAGCAAGCAAAGAGATAGGGAAAAGAATGCCACCATACTACCTGCCGAAACAGAGAAAACAGAAGAGAGCAATATCTCTACCTCTTCCCGCTCCTTCCTCCTGACAGATATCGACAACAGAGAACTCAATATTACAATCACGGGAAAACGGATAGAAAGCCATGATTTCGACCAGCCCCTGCTTTTGTTGAACTTTTTCGCTACCTGGTGCCCACCCTGTAGAGGAGAACTTCCTGATCTGAGTCAACTGCAGAGGAAGCATGCCAAAAATCTTTTCATAGTCGGCATACTGGTCAATGATGAGCAAAACAGCACGCAACTCCGACACTTTATGGAGAAGTATGGTGCCAACTACTTTATCTCCTATGCCAAAACGAACGATGAACTCGCAGCCATTGCCATCAAAGAGTTAAATCTGCCGGAAAATTTTCCTATTCCACTCTCGATACTCTACAAGGATGGTACGTTCTATCGCTACTATGAGGGTGCCATGCCGGTTGAAATGATGGAAAACGAACTCAAACAGGCCCTGAAAAAGCCACAAAAATAGAGAGGAAGGATTGAAACTATGTTTGGTTTTTTAAAAAAAGCATTCGGAAAAACAGGTGAAGCGATCAAGGAGGTCGTGCCTGAAAAAAAGAGAGAGATCAGCAAAGAAGAGTTTGAGGATATCCTCCTGGAAGCTGATGTCAATTATGATCTTGTGGAGCGCCTGCTGGAGGGGTTGCCTCAGAAGATAGGCCGTATTCAGGCCTTCAACTCTCTGATCTCCGTATTTCAATACAAAGCTGATTTCAAAGAGAGTGGCGCCAGGCCTTTTGTCGAAATGATCATCGGCGTCAATGGAGCAGGAAAAACAACAACCATCGCCAAACTGGCCTACCACTACCAACAGGAGGGCAAAAGTGTGATCCTGGGCGCAGGAGATACCTTTCGTGCTGCCGCCATCGAGCAGTTGAGCCGCTGGGCAGCAAAACTCGATATCCCCATCGTCGCCACAAAACAGGGACATGACCCCTCTGCTGTCGTCTTCGACACGATCGCCTCGGCAAAAGCCAGGGGAATCGACCATGTTATTATCGACACGGCAGGCAGACTGCATACCCAAACCAATCTCAGTGAAGAGCTCAAAAAAATGATACGCATTGCAGAAAGAGCGGCAGACGGTGCACCGCATCGCAAACTGCTGATTCTCGATGGCACGCAGGGAAGCTCTTCGATCAATCAGGCAAAAGCCTTCGATGCCATGATAGGAATCGACGGAATCATCATTACCAAACTCGACGGTACTGCCAAGGGTGGCTCGATTCTGAGTGTTGCCGACGAATTGAAAATGCCGATCTTTTACATCGGCACAGGGGAACAACCCGAGGATTTGATTCGCTTCAAGGCCAATGAGTATATCAATACCATTCTGGATGAAATATTTATTTAAGGGGGAGGAATTATGGCTTTTCGTATAAAACTTCTTTTCGCCAAACTGACAATCCTTTTGTCACTACTCTCACTGGGAGGGGCAGTGTATTACTTCAGTCATCAATACCCGCTCAGTAAGTCATTTCATCTCGGTGTCCTGGTGGCGCTGGGGGTTCTGGCAGGTGCCGCAATGCTCTTTTTTGCCCTTTCGCTGCTGCTTGACCCCATAGCGAACAAACTGCAGAGCAAACAAGAGGCACTATCGCCGGAAGAAGAGTCCTACAGCCTGCCAAAAGAGGAGCGAATCATCCACCATGAAAGCAAAGAAGAGTTTCTCGAAAACAATATCAGTGAAAGAGAGTCAGCCTACGAGGCACAACAGAAGCTCGAAGAGATGAAAAAAGAGCAGGGCGCCACAGCTGAAGTCCTGCTCATCCTTCCCTATGACCTCTCTTTCCTGCTGGCAAAAGAGTCTATCGAAAATCTCTTCCGGGGAAAAATCAAAGAAGCGAACCAGGAGACCGGTATCATTCGGGGTGTCGCCGGTATCGGCCCCAATCCTCAGAATATCGAGCTAACTCTTCAGGCAACCACAGAACACTCAACCTCTATCCGAATCAACAGCAAATCACCGACTGAGCGGCAATCAGAGCGTAAAAACGGATCCTATATCAAAAAAATATCCAAATTTTTAAGAAAAAAAGAGGGCTTTTATATCAGTTGATCGCTGCCGATAGCCCATTTTATATGTCATTTTGCAATCCCTGAAACGCGTTGCTGCCTATTTTACTATACTATCAAAACAATATAAGAAAGAGAGCGACGATGGCAAAGAAAAAAACACTCTTCGAATGTCAGGCATGTGGATTTCAGTCACCCAGATGGATGGGGAAATGTACCTCATGCGGTGCTTGGGAGACGATGGTTGAACTGACGGCGGAACAGATCAAATTTGTCAGCGAAAACGCCTCCGCTGCCACTTCGCAATCTACAAACAGGGCTAAACCGATTACAGAGATCGGAGAGGACAATATTACACGCTTCAGCTCAGGCAGCAGAGAACTTGATCTTGTGCTGGGTGGTGGCATCGTACCCGGGTCACTGACACTGATTGGAGGCAGTCCCGGTATCGGAAAATCCACCCTGCTTCTCAAGATCGCCGGTAATCTCGCTCAAAATGAAAAACGTGTCCTCTATGTCTCAGGTGAAGAGTCCGCCGGACAGATCAAGATGCGGGCCAATCGTCTCGATGCCAACCATCAACAACTCTATCTTCTTCCCGAGATCAACTTGCAAACCGTACTCAACGAAGTCGCCAACCATGCCTACGATTTCATCGTGATCGACTCCATTCAGACTCTCTACTCAGACGAAACCCCTTCGGCACCCGGCTCTGTAACCCAGGTACGCACTATTACCTTTGAACTGATGCGGGTCGCCAAATCGATGCAGATCCCTATCTTCATCATCGGGCATATCACCAAAGATGGTTCGATCGCAGGCCCCCGCGTACTGGAGCATATGGTCGATACGGTTCTCTACTTCGAAGGAGACAGCAACTCCGAGCTGAGACTGCTCAGAGGGTTCAAAAACCGTTTTGGCTCCACCAATGAAGTCGGTATCTTCGAAATGAATAAAGAGGGACTCAACGACGCCAAAAGTATGGCCGGCAGATTTTTCAACAAAGAGAAGCTGCAGTCCGGTTCCGCACTGACTGTCATTATGGAGGGGAGTCGCCCCATCATCATCGAAGTGCAGGCCCTCGTCAGCGAATCCTACGGGCAACCGAGGCGAAGCTCCACAGGATTTGACAACAACCGCCTCACGATGCTTCTTGCACTGCTCGAAAAGAAGCTGGATCTTCCTCTGGGTACCTATGACGTCTTTATCAATATCTCCGGCGGCATCAAGATCAATGAACCCTCCGCCGATCTGGCCATCATCGCTGCAATCCTCAGCAGCTATCGTGACCGCGAACTCAGCACGGAAACACTCTTTATCGGTGAAGTGAGCCTCACCGGAGAGATCCGTGAGGTCAACGGTCTCACCCAGCGCCTCAAGGAGATCCAGACTCAGGGGTTCACCAAGGCAGTCATCCCCAACAAACCGATCGAAGAGACAAAGATTAAATGTTTTATCGCCGATGAAGTCTCAAAAGTAGTAGAGTGGATGTAGTCCGCAAAAGGAAACGGAAGGCTCTGCCTCCGCTATTCAGGACTATAGCCGATTTGAGACAGTGAAGGAATAGGCATACCATCAAAAAATAATGCTAAACTTTCAGCTATGAGAATTGGTACAGATATTATAGCCATCAAAAGGCTGGAAAAATCGATAGAAAAATTTGGAGATCGTTTCAAGGAGAAGTATCTCAATCCTTCCGAAATAGAACGAACCAAAAAAATAGAATCCCTGGCAGGTCTCTGGGCCGCCAAGGAGGCGATCGCCAAAGCGCTGGGGTGTGGTATCGGAAAAAATCTCTCATTTCATGATATAGAAATCAGTAAAGATGCTCAGGGGGCGCCACTCTTCAGGCTTGCAAAAGAGGCACAAAAAATACACAATATTACTGAAAGCTCACTCTCCATCAGCCACGATGGCGGTTTTGCCATCGCTGTGGTTGTAATTATTCAGGAGAGGTAAACCCGACTTACGCGAATCTTTTTTTCCAGTATCGCATCCAGGTTTTTCTAAGTTTGGTTCGATGGACCGATCTGAGTTTTCCTGGGAGATTGTGTCGGATATTTCTCTCCAGCCTTTTTGTCAATCTTTTGTTGTTGACAATGGCCCTGAATCCGCTTGGACCCTGCTGATGTATGCCATAAATCGTAAAAGCGTTGATTTTAATATTGTTTCGCTTCAGACTGCGTATATTATCTCTCAATATCGCCTGGAAGATCCTGTCCTGATTGGCCGGGGTTTTCCATTTGCTGTAGGGGATTCCCAGTTTTCTTGCATAATGTTTGGCAATTTTTGGCAGGATTTGGTAGCGCCCGTAAGCACCGCTTTTTCTATTTTTGGCATGATAGCCGCCCCTGGCTGATTCTGCCCTGACCATTTTTTTGACGATGCTTTTCATTGTTTTATGGTTGAGGCCCGCATCTCTGGCCAACTTGCTGTATGCAAGCGCATTGGCACTGGTCGTTCCAATAAAGAAGAAAAAGAGAAGGGCATATGCTTTGCGTAAATACGCTTTGATTTGAAATTCGAAGTTGATAGCAGTCAGGTTAAATAAAAAAATTGCAGCAAAAATAAGTGTAGCTGTATACAATAAAATCTCTATGGCAAACTCCTGTTCTTTAAATTTTTTGGCTCCCTGCAAAGGGACATCCAATAACAGAATTGCCATTATAATAGAGTTTTGGAGAGATGGGAAGGGCATTTTTTGAGAAAAAAATATTGCAAAATGCCTAATATTTCATAGTATAAATCAGCCGCCGCCTACAAAATGGAGCAATTCTACCCTGTCATTTTCCTGCAATACATGACTCTCCCAGTCACTTTTTTTGACAACCTGCATATTGACAGCTGCCGCCATTACTTTGACTTTAATGCCCAGATCACTGATGAGTTCCGCCAGTGTCGTACCCTCCTGACACTGTCGCTCTTCCCCGTTAATCGTTAGTTTCAATTTTTGTCCTTTTTTTACTTTTGTGAAACTATATACCCTAATTATTTCAAACTGTCAACTACGCGGCTTCAAAAAGTCGCTTGAATGTTTTTTTGTAAGCTTTGATCTTTTTAAATTTTTTTCTGAATCGTCTCTCCTGCTTCTCCTCCAGTGCTTCGATCAATTGAAGCAGTTTTTTCATTGTTTTACGTCTCTTTTTCGTCCGCAGCTTCGGATCATCAGCCAGAGAAAGCAGAAGTGACCTTTGGATCTGATAGTCATGAAAATGGCCGAGAATGATTTGCATATCCTTGATTTTCTTCTGGGCCTTTTTGTATTTTTCTGCTTCGACAAGAGGCTTCAGCGCTTCGATAAAATAGCGGATTTTTTTGAACTGAATGCGCAACCTGTGATAGGTCTCTTCCCGGGATTTGGCATTCACTCTTTCGCCTTTCTTGATGATCTTCTCTATTCGCTCATCCAATATATGGATCGCAGTAATCACGATGGGCTGCAAAGCCTCTTTGCTGAGAAGTTTTGGGCGTGCCAGAGAAGCTACCTCATACGGCAACAATTCACTTTGGGCCAAAGCGTAGATACGCAGAGTAAGCGACATCTGTTTTTTCAATAAAAGTTTATGCAGAGGGACAAGACCCTTGTGGAATTTTTGGGGCAGAAGTGATCTATAGTGGGGAATATTTTCAAGCAGAACATCTATATCACGCTTTTGATTGGTCTGCATAATCAGATAGGAGAGGTTGCGCTGATGCAACTGATACCACTGAGGTGAAAAACAGTTTTTGAAAAGCGCCAATAGACTTCTGATTTTTCTGAGAGTGACACGAAATTGATGCAGCATCTCGGAGTCGTCACTTTTTCCAGCCAATGCCCCTGCCCGCCTCTCAAGCGTGTCTGCCAGATCCTGAAGGATAATGCCTATCGCTATGCCACTGCTCTCAAACGGCACAATAGCGCTCTTCCCGCCTCGCTTATTCGGAGTAATCGTACTGCTGACTTTTTTGACCAACAGATCCAGGCCTGTATCGAGTGAAGGGATTGCGGCTGTTTTACTGAGCGATGCATTGTTGAAGCGTTTATCATTGGTCACTTCCGCCAGCAGAAGAGGAGAAAAGATCTCTGGCAGCACGAACCGCTCTGCCCTCTCCACCTCATCGAACTCAATCTCGAGATAACAGAGCCCGGTCAGCTCCCCACGGAAACGATCCATCTCATAAGTCAAGCCTCGATAGACAAAAACGAAACGCTCCTTTTCGATGATCGCTCCTGTATGCCGATGCATCTGGCCTTCGAACTCGCCTCTTTCAACCTGATACTCAGACTCTTTACGCACCATCCCTTCACCACTTTTGACAGTTTTGAAGTATGTATCATCTTTTCTGCGATATCGAATATAGATTCCGTTTTGTTCAGGAAGGTAGTATTGCTGAATGAAATATTTGCGATATGTCAAACCCAGCTTGCGAAGAAACCGCCTGGGTGAGCAGGGCCTCAATAGATATTTCCTTTCGATCTCGTACCCTCTCATCTCACTGCTCCTCCATATCGCTCCTGCAACTGCTCTTTCTTTGATTATAGCATATCCACTATTTTTTGAAATGCACCAACTTGAATTTGTCACCCATCATTGTCGGAGCGATCAATGTCTTGACTTTGTCGACTTCCCGCAGATAGATCTCCTGGGTTGTTTGCCGCGCAAAGGCTTCGAGTAGTTCGATCAGGCCGAAACGAACCAGCGCCCTCGCCTGTGTCTCATAGTGGGCGACTTCAAATCCTGCCGCCACGAAAGCGTCTATCGCCAACTGAAAGTTGACATCATAAGTGATATCACTCCGCTTAAACTCCTCCTCCAGCACCACTTCCTCATCAAAAAGAGGGAACGTTTCGTGTTTTTTGTAAAGTCGTATCGAAAAGTCATTACGCACATACTTTTCGCCATAGTCGAAGGAGAGAAAATCACAATGATCGAAACACTCTGCCAACTCAATGGCAAAATCTTCATATCCTACAGCCACTTCACCCTTCACCTGCCGATAGGGCTCGATCCTCTTCAGCAGTCTCTCCGGTGCCTTCTCCCAGCTTAGCGTATGCTCATCCATCACGGCTATTTCACCATCTTTGACCAATTCACAGGGAAACGCATCGAATATTTCATTGGCGACGACAAAGGCATAGGGCTCTTTCAGCTCTCCAAGAGAAGTATACTGCTCCACCACCACATCCTCTCCAAAACGTTCTTTGAAATAGGCTCTCTGTGCCTCCTGCACTTCAGGTTGCCGCTCCACAATGGCAAAACGCATCGTCTCTATCAGCGCAGGATCACAGGTATAGAGCCACTGGATCATATCCCCTATCAGATGCCCCTGATGTGCTCCGATCTCCAACAGCAGCAGATCTCTGGGGAGTTCACCGGTCTTGATTTTCTCCCAGAGGTAGTTGGCGATACTTGCGCCAAAAAAAGGGGAGGTACTGACAGCCGTATAGAAGTCTCCCTCTTTTCCGATCGCTTTGAAGTTCTTGTAGTAGCCCTCTTCGCCGTAGAGCCACTCGTTCATATAGTCGCTAAAATACACTGTTGACCTTGATATAGAGTGAGAGAAGCTGCAACTGTTTATCGATCTTGTGGATCTTCTGGTCAAGCTTCTTGATCTCGAAAGAGTTATACATCAGTGCTGTATCATAACTGGTTTTTTCTCCGGCTTTCTCTAGATTTTTTGTGACGATATAGAGCCGTTTGTAGAGTTTCTCATCTTTGTGGTCAAGCGCGATTTTCTTGTTGATGATACGCAGGCTGTTGAGAATCGTCTGATACTCCAGATCCACACGCCTCTCCTGGTCGATCACCTCTGTCGCTGCCTGCATATAGGCGACTTTGGCTGCCTCGATATCGGTCAGGCTATTGATATTGAGCGGCATACTGACTGTCACGCTGTAGTTGGTATACTCATCGCGCAGTATCGGATTATTGAAAAGCGGATTGAGATCGCCCTTGATATACTGACCCTGCACAGAGACTTCGGGCAGATACTGTGCCCATGTCATTTTGGAGAGGTACTGCTTCTCTTCGGCATGCAGCTTGTCACTGCGAAGTTGGAGGTGTTCACTTTTGTAGTTTTTTTCACTCAGGAGCTTGAGTCTCGGCAATGCAATTTTATCCGGATTCTTATCACTCAAAAAAGCGAAATCATTTTTCAGCTTCTCCAGCTCCAGCTCCAGGGCCAACAGCTGCGTCTCGTCGGCATTGCGCTTGATAATCGCCTGATCGAGGAAACTGCTGTCCAGGATACCTGATTCGTAGCTGTCGCTTTTGAGCTTGATATCGATCTCGTCATTTTTGACCTGGAGCCTGAGTTTCTCCTGCTGCAGCCGAATCTTTTTGAAATTGAAGAGTATCCTGACGGCATTCCCGATCATCTCCCGCTTGCGCAGCCTGATCTCGGACGCTGTCGCACCTTTGAGGGCATCGGCATACTTGATCGAGTAGAAGATCCCTCCGGACTTGAAGATCGGCTGATCGATCACGATACTGTAGTTTGCAGTATCGATCGTCTCATTGGTAAATTGCGTCGTATAGTTTTTGCGGTACTGCAGACGAATCGGCATGATCCAGCTCTTCTTGAGCTTGTCACTCTGCAGGGTATTGTACTCCTCCTGATATCGAAAGATATCCTGCTTTTCGGGGGAGAGTATCTCTGCGAGTTCATCTGCCTGCAACGATGAAACAGCTGTCAGCAGGATTGAAAAACTACAGAGAATCGAGAGCTTTTTCAAAACGCCTGAATCCCTCATCTATCTCTTCCTTCGCAATCGTAAGGCTTGGCAGGAAACGCACGGTATTTCGCCCCGCTTTCAGCA
>JAOZOG010000325.1 GCA_029933395.1 Sulfurovaceae bacterium
TCTTTGTTCTCTGCGATGAACTGCTCGAAACTCTCGATGACTCCCCTGGCTCCCTCTTCACTGTCGGTTTTCCATCCGCTGAAGATCACCGAGTCGATATTGACCGTGTCGATGATCTGCTCCCGCTTGCGGCGAACACTCTCAGCATAGTCGATCAGATCACCCGTCAGGACGGCTTGTGCCGCATCTATGAGCTTCTCTTCCGCCTTTTTGAGCTGTTCTTCACTCACTTCCTCTTCATCTTTGAGACCAAACAGCACCTTTGCCTCTTCGGCCTGCCTGTCGATGTCGTGCGCGTCGAGAAACCTGCGTGTCACCTGTGCGATGCTTTCTCCGGCTATCTCTTCGAACGCTTCGTGCTCTTTGGCGTTCATCTCCTTGTTGAGCCTCGCCAGACGCGCGGCGATGGAGCGGAAAGTATCTTCATCATCTGCACCGCCCATAAGTACTCCCATCATCAGATCTTTCATCGGTACCGATTTCTTGCGCTCCATCGGCTGTGAGTCGGTCTTGACCGACTCGGTCACACCCACCGCATCGACGATGATGAAATGGGTCTTGTCATGCTCGATGTCTGTCCCCGCCTTTTTCATCATATCCATACTACAGATGCGCGTCCCGCGCCCCTTCATCTGCTCGAAGTAGTTGCGCGAACGCACATCCCGCATAAAGATCAGACACTCCAGCGGCTTCACATCCGTCCCCGTAGCGATCATATCGACCGTAACGGCGATGCGCGGATAGTAGTCGTTGCGCAGCGCCTGAAGCGTCTCTTTTGGGTTTTTCGCCTGATAGGTTACCTTCTTGCAAAAGGCATTCTCCTCGCCAAACTCTTCGCGCACGATGCGGATAATGTCATCAGCATGGGAGTCATTCTTGGCAAAGATCAGCGTTTTGGGTACCTCCTGCCTGCCGGGGAAAAGGACGGGAAGTTTAGATTTGAACTCCCGGATGATATGGCGGATCTGGCTGGGGTTGACCACTTTTTTGTCCAGCTGTGTCTGCCGGTACTCGACATCATCATCCAGCTCCCGCCATTTCTTCTTGCGTGTCAGCTTGTCACGGTGTTCTACCACCTGCTTGATCACCACACCGTCCTCTTCGGTCTCTTTCTCGATCTTAGCACCCTCTTTGGTGATCGCCGTGGTGATGATGTACTCCTCGTAAGGCACATTCACTCCATCCGCCACCGCATCGTCATGGGTATATTCACTAACGATGTTCTCATGGAAAAAAGCAAAGGTACGATTGTCCGGTGTAGCAGTCAGACCGATGAGAAAGGCATCGAAGTAGTCCAGCACCTGCTGCCAGACATTGTAGATGGAGCGGTGGCACTCATCGATGATGATAAAATCAAAAAACTCAATGGGAATCTTGGGGTTGTAAACCACCTCTTTGGGACGTTCTTTGAGCGGATGCTCAAAAAGGCTCTGATCTTCGGCACTCTCATCCAACTCTTTACCCCTCAGAATGGAATACATCCGCTGAATGGTACTGATGCATACCTGTGCATCGCTCGCCACATAGGAGCTACTCAACCGCTGGACATTGTAAAGCTCGGTAAACTGACGGGAATCATCCTGCGGTGTATAGGCCATAAACTCCTTCTCCGCCTGTTCTCCGAGGTTTTTCGTATCGACCAGAAAGAGAATCCGTTTGGCTTTGGCGTCTTTGAGCAGACGATAGACAGAAGTAATCGCCGTATAGGTCTTCCCCGCTCCCGTTGCCATCTGAATCAGCGCACGGGGACGGTTCTCACCGAAAGAGCGTTCAAGATTGTTCACCGCAGTGAACTGGCAAGCTCTTAACCCCTCCCCCTGCAAAACAGGAAAGTGCTGCAAACGGCTGCGAAGCGTCTCACCCTCCACCAACCATTCCCTCAGCGTTTCGGGTCGGTGAAAAGTGAATACTTCACGCGATCTCGGCTTGGGGTCACGCTCGTCACGAAAACGGGTCAGTGTCCCTGTACTCTCATAGATAAAAGGCAAAGGCTCTTTATTGCTACACCATTTGAGCTTGGCTTTGGCATATCCGGCAGACTGCTCCTCCACCACCGAAATACGGTGCCCCTCCGTATCCCGCTTGGCTTCGATGACCCCGACAGGCTGACGGTCGACAAAGAGCACATAATCCGCCGGACCCACATCGGTCTGATACTCCCGCACCGCAATCCCCTCCGCCGCACGATGGTCGATCCGGTTTTTATCCTGCACCGCCCAACCGGCAGCCCGCAGCATCGCATCGATCTGATCGCGTGCTATCTGTTCCGGGTTTTGGTTGGGGTCGAGAGTGTACATGGATGTCCTAAATGTAAAGATTATTTATTTTATCGAAAAAACGATAAATGCTTATGAGATAAACAAAAATAAACTAATTATATAAATAAAGCTCAATAATAATAGCACTGTAATATACTAAAAATCTTTGCAGATAAAGAGGCTGAAAACTCTTTTACAAAACGGCTAAAAGCAGGAAGATACCATCAACCATACATAAAGCTGCACTCAGAAAACTGGATTATCTCAATGCAGCATATACAGTGGAAGATCTGCGA
>JAOZOG010000326.1 GCA_029933395.1 Sulfurovaceae bacterium
CACGTTTGGCATCGAGATTACCGAGGAAGAGTTTGTCCTGCAGCCCCAGGACGATCTTGGAAGCGGCGCGGGTGATCTTGCGCGTGACAAAAGTTTCACCCCGTACGGGGGATTCGTGGTTGAAAAGGATGCCGTTACAGGCAAACATGTCGTAGGCTTCGCGATAGTTGACAGTAATCCAATAAGCGTACATTTTTGCGACAGCATAGGGGGAACGGGGATAGAACGGTGTTGTCTCACTTTGGGGAATCTCCTGCACTTTACCGTAAAGCTCACTGGTGGAAGCTTGGTAAATGCGCGTCTTCTTCTCCATGCCTAGTAGGCGGACAGCTTCGAGAACACGCAAGGTACCGATGCCATCGGCATTGGCCGTATATTCGGGAGTTTCGAAACTGACAGCCACGTGGCTCATGGCGGCAAGATTGTAGATTTCGTCGGGTTGCACCTCCTGGATGATGCGGGTAAGGTTCATACTATCTGTCATATCGCCGTAGTGGAGAATAAAATTGCGATGCTCCACATGCGGGTCCTGATAGAGGTGATCGATGCGATCGGTATTGAAAAGTGACGCCCGACGCTTGATACCATGAACGATGTACCCTTTTTTAAGTAGAAACTCCGCCAGGTAGCTACCATCCTGACCGGTAATACCGGTGATGAGGGCAACTTTGTTATCTGCCATTTTTGTCCTTTTTGAAATAGATTTTAACATACTCATGCACATCTGGATGTTTCATGAGCTCTTCAAGTCTGAACCAGCGGTATTCGCTGTGCTGTTCTCTAGGCGGATGGGGTGGAATCCGGGTGTCTAACAGATACCCGAGATTGATATAGTGGATGGAGACACCAGGAAAAGGGCTTTTTTTGTAAAAATGTTCGAAAACCCCTAAAAATTTCAGTGACAGGGGAAGTGTGTCCATGCCCAACTCCTCTTTGGCGATGCGGAATTGCGCCTGTTTAATGGTTTCATTTTTTAAGATACGTCCGCCGGTAGTGAACCAATACCCATTTGCCGGCTCGTTAATCCGCCTGCCCAGCAGAATTTTGCCCTCATACCGAACGATTAGGTCTACCGAGACTAATGGCGTATGTTTGACAACACAGCAAAAGGTGTCGATCGAAAGTTTCTGTGGAAGATTCATACGCGCTGGAAATCATCTTCGATACGGACGATGTCGTCTTCGCCCGTATACTCACCCACCTGTGCTTCAATCATCACCACTGGAATTTTGCCTTCGTTTTCCAGGCGGTGAATTTCGCCCCTCTTGATATAGGTCGATTCGTTGGGTCGTACCAGATATTTTTCTTTACCGACGGTAACGGTAGCAGTCCCGCTGACGACAATCCAATGCTCGGACCGGTGAAAATGTTTTTGCAGGCTCAGCCGCTTACCCGGTTTGACGACGATGCGTTTGATTTTATAGCCGGAGGTCTTTTCGAGCACAGTGTAGGTGCCCCATGGGCGATAGACCGTGAGATGTATTTGGGGCAATTCAGATCCTTTTTGCTTGAGTGCTTCCACTACTTTTTTAACCTTTTGAGAACTTCCTTTTTTACTGATTAACAACGCATCACCGGTGTCGACGACTATTAGATTTTCGACATCGATTAGCGCGATGGTGCGCTCATCACCCAAGATCAAATTATCTTTGCTGTCGACAGTGATCAGCTTCTCGTTTTCGGTATTGTTGTTTTCGTCCTTGGGAAGCTCTTCATAGAGAGCGTCAAAACTGCCCAGGTCGCTCCAGCCGATGTCGCAAGGGACAACTTTGACATTATTGCTTTTTTCCATTACGGCGTAGTCGATGCTCTCATCGGGTATAGCCATCATCGCTTCATAAGGAATGCGTAAAAGATTGTCGGAGTTGTACTCACTGGCATGCTTCAAAGCTGTTTTACAGGCTTCGTAGGTATCGGGAGCATGGCATTGAAGCTCTTCAAGAAAGACATTCGCCTTGAAACAGAACATGCCGGAGTTCCAAAGGAACAGTGTTGAATTCTGGGCACTGAATGCCGCGTTTTTTTCCAGGTATTTTTGGGCGGTAACCAGGTCGGGTTTCTCTTTGAAACTTATTACTTCGTTGCCATCGGCTTGGATATACCCGAAACCAGTTTCAGGGTACTCGGGGCGGATACCAAATGTTACAAGGTGGCCAGCTTCCGCCAAAGATTTCGCCTCTTCAATGGCTTTGAAGTAAGCCTTTTCATCCTTTATCAGATGATCGGAAGGTGTGACCAGCAAAACGGTATCGGGCTCCATAACCATGCATGCCAAAGCGATGGCAGGTGCCGTATTACGGCCAACAGGTTCTATCAGGAAAGGAATGGTGTTTGCAACACCTTTGAAGAGATCAAATTCTTCAAGCTGATCAAGAGCCAGGAAGTACTGCTCGGCATTGGAGACAATATACTGACTGACACAGTACTTTTGATTGCGCTCGACGGTGATCTGGAAAAGGGATTTACCCTCAAAGAGTTTAACGAACTGCTTGGGCATTAAAGTGCGGCTGATAGGCCAAAGCCGCGTCCCGCTACCACCACA
>JAOZOG010000005.1 GCA_029933395.1 Sulfurovaceae bacterium
AAAAGCGGAAGAGATCGAGGTGTTCAACCTTGACGAAATAGACTACATTGCCAAGCGTGTCGTCATCGCCAATTCACTCGGAGGGAAGCATACGCAGGCCCTTTTCGATCACCTCAAAAACGGGCTCAAGCCATCGGGCGAAGAGTTCCTCGGTTCTGACGAGAGCAACGAATGGATCGTCGCCGATCTTGGTGATATCCTGATTCACATCATGACACCCGAGTATCGACAGAAATACTCACTCGAAGCATTCCTCAACGAGCTGCAGAAGCCGCAGACATAGCCCCCCAACCAGGAGCCTGCAGCCTCTCAGCCCCCTGCACCACCCGATCCAATTACCCTCTCCAGTACGACAAACAGGAGGATCGTGGCAACAGGCGCGACAACCACCTGCCAATAGAGTTTACCCCGGGCGACATAATAGAGCAGCGCAGCCCAGGCAAAGACAATCAGCACAAAATGGGCAATAAAAAGCGGTATCACCGAACGCGTCATATTGCCCAAACCGGAGAGGATCAGGATGAAAGCGAATACACCCGATGAGATCAGCAGTTTTTTCCAGTCTCTGCTGCGATAAAAACTCAGACCTATCGATACCACTGTCAGTAAAACAGCCAGGATTACCATCGCTTTCATTGCAACCTCTCCCTAGAGTCTTTCGACCACGCCGATTCCGAGAATCGACAACCCCTGCCTGATCACATTGGCTGTCAATGCCGAAAGCGCCAGACGGCTCTGCCGCACCGACTCCTCCACATGCTCTCTGAGTATGGGGTTCTGCTCATAAAAGCGCATAAAGAGCGTCGTTACATCATAGAGGTAAGAGGTGATCTGGTGTGGTGCCGCATCTTTGGCCGCCCGCTCCAGCACATCTGAAAAGCGAAGCAGGAGTAGTACCAAACGGTGCTCGATCTCATTTCCGACCACAATGGTCTGGCCGATTTCACCATCATATTTCCTGAAGATACTCATGATCCGGGCATAAGCGTACTGCTGATAGAGGGAAGTATTCCCCTCGAGACTCAGCATCTTCTCCCAGTCGAAGATATAGTTTGATTCACGGTGGATTGAAAGATCGGCATACTTCACCGCTCCGATACCGACGATCCGTGCCAGATTCTCCAGCTCGGCAGGGCTGTACTCCTCTTTGGCCTTGATTGCCTCTTTGGCGCGGATGACTGCTTCGTCAAGCAGATCGACCAGCTTGACCGTACTGCCGTCTCTTGTTTTGAAGGGCTTGCCCCCTTTATCCATCATCGTCCCAAAGGCGATATGCTCGAGCAGCACATCTTCGCCCACCAGGCCACTCTCTTTGGCCACCCGGAAAACCTGCTTGAAGTGGCCGGCCTGACGTGCATCCACTACATAGGAGATGCGCTTGGCACCCAGGGCTTCTGCACGAAACCAGAGCGCTGCCAGGTCTGTCGTCGCATAGAGATAGCCGCCATCCCCTTTCTGGACGATCAGTGGAATCTCCTCACCTTCGAGGAAGACACACTTGGCACCTTCGCTCACTTGAAGGTGGCCTTTCTCCTCCAGCGCCTTGATCACCTCGGGAAGCTTCTCGTTATAGAAACTCTCGGCACGTACATCCTCGCGGCCAAGATTGACATCCAGCTTATCGTAGATCTCTTCACAATGCCCCAGCGATATATCAATAAATTTCTTCCAAAGCTTCAGGCAATGGGGGTCTCCGCTCTGGATCTTGACCACATACTCTCTGGCTTTGTCCGCAAATGCTGCATCTTCGTCAAATCGTCTCTTCGCACTTTTGTAAAACTGCTCCAGATCTTTGAGGTTTTTGCTCCCTGTCTCCAGCCCGATCTCCTCGAGATAGGCGATCAACATTCCAAACTGCGTCCCCCAGTCCCCGATATGATTTTGCCGGATTACCTCATCTCCGAGAAAAGAGAGCAGATTGGAGAGGGTGTCCCCAATGATTGTCGAACGCAGATGGCCGACATGCATCTCCTTGGCCATATTGGGTCCAGAGTAGTCGATGACCACCTTGATGGGGTAAGGCTTTTTTTCGACACCGACCCGTGGGTCTGCCAGCATTCTGCCCGCCGCTTCACTCATCCAACTGTCATTGAGCCAGAGATTGATGAACCCCGGGCCGGCAACCTCAGCCTTCGTGATCAGCCCGGATGTATCGATACAAGAGACAACTTCCGCTGCAATCTCACGGGGATTTCGCTTCAGGGTCTTGGCAAGCGGCATAATGCCGTTAAACTGGTAGTCGCCAAACTCGGGTTTTCCGGCTTCGCTGACGCTGATATTTTCCACTTTGATGGAAGCATTGGCGAGTGCATCTTCGATATAGAGATTGATCTGTTCTTTGAGTTTCATTGTTTTTCCAAAAATTGGGGATAAGGTGGAACAGAACTGTTCCGAGAGAATTTTCAGCGTCCGCCGGGAACGCTGATCAGTGCGGGCAGCTTACGCTTTCTCGCTTTTGGTTTCTGTGACTTTTGCCTCTGTGTCGGCAGCGGATGCCTGCTTCTCTTCGATCTCTTTGGCTGGAGGTGTTGCAGCGACTTCCTCATCATCCTCTTTGACCGCTTTCTTGAAATCTTTGATTCCCTTACCCACGCCTTTGGCAAGGTCTGGTATCTTCTTGGCTCCAAAGAGAAGCACTACAATCGCTAAGATAATCAATAGTTCCGGCATACTTGGCATACCCATGTCAATCCTTTGTCCAGCCCTCTGCAAGCAGCAGCTGATAAATTTTTGTTAATTATACTTAAAAACCCTGAATGCTCACAATGCCCGCAACACGAATCGAGAACTAATTCTCCAGCCAATGACGAATGAACGCCTCTTCGACTTCCCTGCTGTGCTTCAGTCGTGCGGCTTTGGCGATGATCGTGAACTCGGCTGCAGCCTTCTCCACCTCATCATTGACAATCGCATAGTCATACTCTTCCAGTGCGAGAATCTCACTTTTTGCATTTTCCAAACGTTTCCAGATGACCTCTTCATCATCCGTACAGCGCAGACGGAGCCGCTTTTCCAATTCACTCAGCGTCGGTGGCGTGATAAAAACCGAAGTCGTGATGTCATTGAGCTTTGCCCGCACCAGCCTGTGCCCCTGTACGTCGATATCGAAGATCACCAGCTTGTTCGCCTCCAAAGCCTCTCTCACGGGTTTCAGAGACGTACCATAATAGTTACCATGCACCTGGGCATGCTCCAGAAAATTCCCGGCTTTGATATCCTCTTCAAAAACCTCTCTGCTGACAAAAAAGTAATCCCGTCCATCCAGCTCACCGGCCCTCGGCTCTCGGGTCGTTGTAGAGATAGAGAAGTAATACTCCCCGATCTGATCGGATGCCGCATTGATGATCGTACTCTTCCCTGCGCCGCTTGGTCCGGAAAGTACCAGAATCGCTCCGCTCATTACCTATACCTCTTTGGGAAATCTGATCGCGATACGCAGCTCTGCGCCTTCGAGCAGTTTTCTGATCTTTTTTGGTTTCATCTCTATCAAAGCCTTCAGGAGGTTTTCTTCAAAATCTCTTTTTCTGTTTTTTGTTTTTATGGATCTCTTACTCTTTTTTTTCTTTTTTGGGCTCTTTTTCTCTTTGACAGTTTCGCTCTCCGGCTCTTCGACTTTCTCCTCCTCTACCGCCACATCCAACTCCTCGTCGATCAGCAATTGCTTGATTTTTTCGATCTCATCACCATCGAGTATCAAGCTCTCTTCTGCAGTCTCTTCAAGCGACACATCCAACTCCTCTTCGGGTCCGGAAATTTCGGGCTCTTCAGTCTTCCTCGCCTCGCGTATACTCTCTCCGCTTTCGATGAGTGGCTGCAGAACAGCCGTGATATCAGAGGGGAGAAAAGGCTTCAGAATGATACTGTCTGCCTCTTTGACTCTATTTTCACCGGCTGTACTGAAAAGCACTTTCTTTCTTGCCTGGACTTTCTTGAGATATCTTCTCATCTCTTTTTCACCACAGCACTGCGCATCGATAAAAAGCAGATCGTACCACGCTTCGGGAATCGCCCCTTTCCCATCGATCTCTTCTACGGAAATATCCCTGTAGTCCCGCGTCTTCAGTGCGATCAGTCGGGAGACGACGGGATTGGTATTGACGAGTAGTATATGCATCGGTCACTGCTCCGGAAAATGAATAGGGTATTTTATACTAATTAGGGTTAAGGGGTGGCAACAAGATACTTTTGTCTCCAACTCAATCAAACGATAAGTTCTGCACCACCCTCTGCTTTATCCAAATCGTGCTAAAATAACTTATCATCACCTCAATGGACATACCGTCAAAGATGGGGTATGATTGTTGAAGTGGTGGCTGAGGAGTATCTGTGCATCGAATCGTCTGGAAAAGCGAGCTGAGTGTCGGCATCGAAAGTATCGACAATGACCACAAAGAGCTGATCGCCATTACCAACAGGCTCCTGAAAGAGGTGGACAGAGGCTCCAGCAGGGCCCTACTGGAAAAACATTTCGAAGAGCTCGAAGCATATACCCGCTACCACTTCCGGAGAGAAGAGAAACTGATGGCTGAAAAGTGCCTGACAGAACTGGAGCGCGAGCGTGTCAGGGAACACATACGCGAACACCACTATTTCATCGAGCAGATACCGCGGCTCAAAGAGAAACTTTTTGCCTCCTCTTCCAGAGCTGTCTCCTTCGAAGTGATCGATTTTCTGACACATTGGCTGCTCGAGCATATTATCAGCAAAGATCTTCTACTCGCGCAATGTTCGGTCGATTTCGGCGCACTAGAGGAGCAGAAGAAACACTCACTGCTGGAGAAGACCGTCACCAAGCTCAACGAGAGACTCTCTCTGACGAAACGGGCCTTTCTCATCGTCGTCATACCACTCGTCACCATACTCCTCATCTCCAGCTACCTGAGCTACAGTGCGTATGGAAAGTATCGTGAGTACGACAAGATCGAAAAGATCTCCCGATCCTTTGTCAGTATCAACCTGATGATCAACAGTCTGCAGAAAGAGCGGGGGTTGAGTAATGGCTATATCCGCTCTTTTCAAAAAATATTCACCGGGGAGCTAAAAGTACAAAGGGCGGATACGAACAAACTTCTCGAAGGATGCAGGAGCAGCCTGAAAAAGCTTCGCCGTTATGTGGATACGGCACCTTGCCTGAACGATCTCGAGAAACTGCAAGAGATCAGATCCAAAATTGATACAAGCCGCATCGATCCCAGAGAGAGCTTGAAGTACTACACCCGATTAGTAGAGGAGTTGATCGATGTGATCAAGATGACGAGCCATCTGCATACAGAGGAGGCCGGCATAGATTCAAGAGCACCGCTTCTGATACTGTTGCATCTCAAGGAAAACATTGCACTGCTGCGAAGCGAGGGGATCTCCGTACTGCAGGGTAAAGCGAACAACCTGAACTATTTCCGAAGGCTGCTCATCCGTGATGAGGCCTACCTCAAATCCTTCAAGATTCTCGCAACAGAGACGCTGCGAGAAAAGATCGAAAAGATCGAGCAATCCGAAAGCAGTCAAAGGCTCAGGCAGCTCGAAATGACGATACTGCAGGCGGGGGTGCAAAACAATAATGGAGCCAATATTCTCTACTCCTGGTACCGAGACATTACAGAAAAGATCGATCGCTACGAATCAATCATCGAGAGCATTCTGTACCAGGTCAGCGAAGAGGCCAGCGCGCTCAAAAACAGAGAGATACTCTACATTACAATACTCTGGGCCGCTCTGTTCGGTATCATTCTACTGACCTTCCTCATCTCCTATGCTCTCAAGCAGAGCATCATCGAACCGATCACCTCGCTGACCAAAGCGATGCAGGATCTTGCCAGTGGTGATAAACGTTTCTACTTCAACCGCTTCCAGAGTGACGATATCATCGGTAAAATGATCAATGCCTACAATGATCTGCGCAAATCGCTGATCAAAGCGGAGTACTCCAGTGTGCTGCTCGAAGTCCAGGAGCAAAAAGCGGAAAAACTCGAAAAGATCGCCTACATAGACCCGCTCACCAACACGCTCAATAGACGGAGATATGAAGAGATCTTTCGAGAAAAGATATTTGAAGCGCACAAAAACGGCAGCCCTCTCTCCGTAATGGTACTCGATCTGGATCGCTTCAAGGCCATCAACGACACTTTCGGGCACGAGATTGGCGATCATGTCCTCAAAAAGTTTGCCGACCTGATATACCAAACGATCCGTACAGACGATATTTTTGCCCGTATCGGCGGCGAAGAGTTCTCTCTGCTCCTGACAGGCTTTTCCAGAGAGGATACCCTGAAGATTGCCGAAAGGATACGAAAACAAGTCGAGGAGATGGACCTCTCCTTCCTCTCAATAAATCTTACCCTCACCGTCAGCATTGGAGTCGCCTTTTATGAAGAGGGGGCTACGATGGATTCTATGATGCGCGAAGCGGATAAAAAGCTCTATCAGGCGAAAAATGAGGGGAGAAATAGGGTTTCCTCTTGAATTAAAGTTTTCGAAAGCTCTACCCCGGGCTGATAAAAAATGGGAGTAGTGAATAAGTGTAGGCGGGTATAGACTGAGAAGTATCTGTATTCACTTCAGTATTTATATATTTGAAATTATAGTATTTTGAAGATGGTACGCCCAACAGGATTCGAACCTGTGACCTTCGGTACCGCAAACCGATGCTCTATCCAGCTGAGCCATGAGCGCACATTTTGTAAGAACCGCATTTTAGCGAAAAAATACTTATTTTGCAAGCAGATCCATAGGGCCGAACAGCTCCAGGGCCTGGGGATTGGTAATAAAAGTATGATTGTAGGGGTGCTCGAGTTCGACAGAATGAAATCTCTCCACGTTTGCCAATCGCTTCAGGGCTTTTGCATGGGTACCAAAAAGGATCAGTGCCGGATCGATCTCCTGCATCTCTGAAAGAAGCGCCTCTACAAATGGCTGCCATTCGCGGATATGCCTTTTGCTCTCCTCTTTGGCGCTGAAGACCAGGGCTGTATTGAGTAGAAGTACTCCGTTTTTCTCGAAATTCTCTCTCAACTGATCGATACTTTGGATCAGTCCACTTTTGTCCAGGCGGGCGATCGCCTCCTGGGAGGTATCGGCTGCATCGAGATCTCCTCTGGCCACCAATGCCATCTTGATAAAATTTCTCAGGCTGGTTGCGCGGTTTACCTCTTTGCTGAGTCCGTTCTCGCTGAAAATATGGCTGACCCTTCCATCGATAAAGGCATATCCGATCGCACTCTCTTTTCTGGGATAAGGGTCCTGACCGAAGAGGATATAGCGTATTTTCTCTTTTGGCAATGTCTTGAAGGCATTGAAAATATACTCGCGGGAGGGATGATAGTCCCGGTCTCTCTCCAGATACGCTTTGTATGTGCCGGAAAGAGCATCGAAGGCTGTGGAAAGACTCGCTTCCCAGCTACTATGCACCATCTTTTTTCATCTTTTCAAATTTCAGCGTCATCTCCACTTTGCGCCTGGGAACCCCAAGGCGTTCTGAAATCATCTCTGCATCTGCACCCAGATCCGACATTTCAATGATCTTGTCATGGGTTGCAAACCTGTCGATCGACGCTTCCGTCTCCTGCCCTTCTGTCCCCTGCCCTTCTCTCTGGAGTTCATCGATAAGAGCCTGCCCCTCTTCGTATTTTTGTTGCAGCTCTTCGATCTCTTTTTCCAACCGGCGATTTTTCCGCCACTGAAAGAGAATGAAAACAGCTTCGGCAATAATAATGCCTTCAAGTACCATCTTTACCATGAGACACCGATAATGACAAAGAGGAGAAAGACAAATCCGAGATATCCATTGACCGTGAAGAAGGCTTTGTCGATATTTTTGGGATCTTCAAGCACCAGTAAATGCTCATACCCCAAAAGCAGTGTGCTGACGATCACTGCCATTGTACCATAGCTCCCTATCTCCGAAGGACCGACATAGAGCCCCCAAAATACTACAGCCAGGAGATGGAAAATTCTGGCGATGGCCAATGTCTTTTTCTCTCCCAGTTTCGCAGGAATGGAGTGGAGTCCGTGTGCACGGTCAAACTCCATATCCTGCAGGGAATAGAGCAGATCGAATCCCGCTACCCAAAACATCACACCAATCGCCAGATAGACCGACCAGAGCGGAATCTCTCCCAGTACTGCAACAGCACCGGCAATCGGTGCAAGACCGAGACTGACCCCCAGGATGAGATGGGCGGAGGCGCTGAAGCGCTTGAAGTAGGTATAGGCTGCCAGCACAGCGAGAATCGGTACGGAGAGTACCAGGGCCAGCGTGTTGATAAAATAGGAGACTACAATGAAAAGGAGTGCATTCCCGATAATGAAGAGCTGCATCTCCCTGATACTTGTCCGTCCATCTACAGAGGGTCTGTTTTTGGTGCGGGGATTGAGTGCGTCGATATCCCTGTCCAGATAGCGGTTGACACCCATCGCAAAGTTACGTGCGCTCACTGCCGCCAATGCGCCCAGAAAGAGCAGCTTCCAGCCAAACCATCCATGTGCTGCCGTCAGCATTGCGATAAAGATAAAAGGCAGAGAAAATATCGAATGCTGAAACATGACCAATTCTGAAAAGTTGGACAACTTTTCCATCATACTGTTTTTATTCAATCAAGACTCCATTATTATTTTATCGGGTTACGGGTGCCGTATTCTCAGCTTGCTGTTGAGCGCCCAGGCAATGACGATCACCAAGGCGGCGATCAGATAAGGGTTGGCGATCACGCCGTAGCTGAAAAGCAGATAGAGTACCCAGAGCAGTATCGCCCCCAAAGGGGTAGGAACGCCCTCGAAATACTTCTCTACCTCTCCCGCATCGACTTTGAGGTTGAACTCAATCAAGCGCCGCAGTCCGCTGATAATATAATAGATAAATATGGCACCGATCAACACTTCGCCCAAAGCACTGAGCTCTCCATCACCGCGGAGCGCATAAAAAAGCAGGAAAGAAGGCATGACGACAAAAGAGAGAAAGTCCGCGAAACTGTCCAGTTGTACGCCGAACTCTGTCGAAAGATGGTATTTTCTTGCCACTTTGCCATCGGCTATATCCAGCGCTCCCGCAATCCAGGCCAGTACAATGGCTGTGAAGAAATCACCCTTGACAATAAAATATATCGCTATGATCCCCGCTGCAATATTGCCAAAGGAGATAAGATTGGCAGCATTGAAACGGTTCTCTTTTTCAAAAAGTCCCATAGTATCCCCATAAAAATTCCTATATTTTACCTTTTTTTAGTATCAATCTTCTTTAGAAAATCTTGAGTACCATTGGCAATATGCTATGATTAGCGTATGAATGAGACAATCAAACAACTTGCCATTATCGGACCCACTGCATCGGGAAAAAGTGATCTTGCTGTGAGTATCGCCAAAGAGATCGGTGCCACTATCCTCTCACTCGATTCACTCTCTATCTACAAAGAGATCGATATCGCTTCGGCCAAGCCCACACCTGCCGAGCAGGGAGGGATACGGCATCTTGGCATCGACCTGCTCTACCCGGATCAATCCTTCGATGTGACCCTCTTTGCGGAAATCTATCGGGAGGCTTATACTCAGGCAGAAGCTGAAGGCAAAAACCTGATCATCGTCGGGGGCACCAGTTTCTATCTCAAAGTCTTGATCGATGGCATCTCGTCCCTCCCGGCTACCGATGAAGCCACAGCAAAGAGAATCCAAGAAGCGATGCGGGACAAGGATGAAGTCTATAAAATGCTTGATACTCTCGATTCAGACTATATGAAAAATATTACGCTTGGTGACCGCTATAGGATCGAAAAAGCACTCACTATCTTTTACCTCACCGGCAAAACCCCATCACGCTACTTCAAAGAGAATCCACCGCAATCTGCCATCAGCGGCACCCTTCCTATCTATCGTATCGCTGTTGAAAAATCTCTATTGAGAGAGCGGATCTACAGTCGTACATCAAAAATGCTTGAAAAAGGGCTTATCGATGAAGTGGCTACGCTGGAGAAAAAGTATACCCGCAAGCCAAACAGTATGAAGGCAATCGGCATCAAAGAGACACTTGACTATCTCGATGGCCGCTACACCAAATCTCTTTTGATTGAAAAAATATCGACCAATACCGCCAGATTGGCGAAAAGACAAACGACCTTCAACCGTTCACAATTCACGGAACATCTATCACTTGAAGTTGACGGGTTGAGAGAAAAAATATTGGAAGATGTGAGGAAGTAATTATTATAAATACTGGTGGGCCAGGAGGCACCACCTCTTGGCAGATCAATATCCGCTGGCACTGACCATATAGAAGATATAGGAGATCAGCGGCTGCATAATGAAGACCGATCCGACAGTCGCTGCCACAGCGACACCCACGATTGTCATCAGCGGTTTTGTCATATTGTATGTCACTGTTCCATCATTCTCTTCAGGATCTTTCAGGAACATATAGACAATCAGCTTCAGGTAATAGTAGGCGGCAATGGCTGAGTTGAGACCCATCACGATCGCCAGCCAGACATAGCCTGCATCGACTGCTGCACTCATAATATAGATCTTGCCCCAGAAGACAGAGAACGGAGGCACACCGGCAAGTGAGAGCATAAAGAGCGCCATAATAACGGCTGCAAACGGCATAATTTTGACCAGTCCGGCAAATTTCTCATAGGGATGGTCATATCTCTCATGGTGTACTCTGTTTTTGTGACGGCTGATCCAGAGCATCGTAAAGGCACCCAGGTTGGTAAACATAAAGAGTGCATAGTATAGGAACACGCCGGTATTACCCTTCGTGGTATCCAGTGCGATTGCCGCCATTACGAATCCTGCGTGAGAGATGGAGCTGTAGGCAAGCATTCTCTTGACATCTTCCTGTACCAGTGCCATCATATTGGCCAGCGTCATCGTCAGTACCGACAGGACAAGAATGGCGATTCTCACCCACTCGATGCCCAGGTCGATATACATACCAAAGATTCGCATCGCCACAACGAATGCGGCGACTTTCGGTACGATCGACATATATCCGGCCAGAGGAGCGCTCGCGCCTTCATAGACATCCGGTGTCCATGTATGGAACGGGAAGAGTGAAAGCTTGAAGGCGAATGCGGCTATCAGAAGTACGGAACCTCCAAGAATAGCAACCATAACGCCCGGTTCAGCGATACGATTCTGCAGTACATCTGCTACCTGATAGAGCTCTACACTGCCTGTCAGTGCATAGATGACGGCTGAACCCATCGTATAGAACCCTGCTGCCATCGCACCCATCGTAAAGTACTTGACTGCCGCTTCATAAGAGCTGTTTCTGTTGTGCAGCGCAATCAAGGTATAGAGAGAGAGTGATGCCGTCTCGATACCGACAAAAATCAGAATGAGGTTGTCGCTGGCCACCATAAACTGGAATCCTGCGATCATAAAGAGAAAGAGCGCGAAGAATTCAGGATAGGAGTACTCGTGGAAACGCTTGGAAGTCAATGCAAGCGGAATAAAGAGTATCGAAGCTGCCAGTATCAGCAACTCGGATACGATCGCAATCCCGTCAATCAACATCACATCGAAGAATCCCCGTTCATTGACATTGAGTCCCAATACTGAACCAAAGTCCACAAAGAGAATCAGAATCGTCAACATGACATAGAGTGACTTGTGGAGATCTGCTTTGATCAGATCGATGATCAGAATGATCAAGCCACCCGCAATCGCAATCAGCATCGGTGAGAGCGTCACCAGGTTCAGGGAAGCTAAACTTACACTTATTGGCTCTAACATTATCTTGCCTCCTTCATTGTGGTGCTCACGACGATTCGTTCTTTGGCTTCAGGCGTCTGCGCCTTTTCTTCCATAAACGTCAAAAGTGCCTTGACACTGTTGTCGATAGGAGCAAGTACCGGTTTGGGGTAGACACCAAGCCAGATAACAATCGCAACCAGTGGCACAAGTGACATCAACTCTTTACCGTTGAGGTCGAGAAGCTTTTCGTTTGCTTTGTTGGTCAATGGGCCAAAGAAACTCTTCTTGTAGAGAGAGAGCATATAGATGGCGCCGATAATGATTGATGTTCCCGCAAGAATCGTACCAATCATTGAAACTTTGTAGAATCCAAGCAGGACAAGGAATTCACCGACAAAACCGATCGTCAGAGGAAGTCCGACTGATGCCATCAGCATAATGCCAAAGATGACGGCATATTTCGGCATCACCGATGCAAGCCCGCCAAATTCACTCATCAGCTTGGTATGGCGCCGGTCATAGATCACGCCGACCAACATAAAGAGTGCGCCCGAAACAATACCGTGCGAGAGCATCAGGAAGATCGAACCACTGATGCCCTCAGCATTCATCGCGAATGTTCCCAATACGATCACACCCATATGCGATACGGACGAGTAGGCGATGACCTGCTTCATGTCTTCCTGCGCATAGGCGACCATTGCAGTGTAGATGATCATAATGATCGATATCACGGCAATCGGCATAATCATCATCACAGACGCATCAGGAAAGAGCGGAAGGGAGAATCTAACGAAACCGTAGGTACCCATCTTCAGCAGGACAGCCGCAAGAATAACGGAACCGATTGTTGGTGCCTGCCCGTGCGCATAGGGAAGCCAGGTATGGAACGGAAACATCGGTACCTTGATGGCAAAACCGACAAAGAATGCCAGGAAAAGCCAGATCTGGTAGCTGACCGGCAAGACCAGCGCGTACCAATCGGTAATAGAGAAGCTCCATATTCCTGAAATGCTGTGATAGAGATATGCCATAAAAAGCATTCCCACCAGCATGATCAATGAACCCGTAAAGGTATACAGGAAGAATTTGATCGAGGCGTACACCCTGAGCGGTCCACCCCAGGCACCGATGATATAGAGCATCGGCACCAGAGAGAGTTCCCAGAAGAGATAAAAGACGATAGCATCGAGTGCCACAAAAACACCGATCATCGTCATCTCCAGGAAGAGCAGTGAAATGATCATATTTTTGATATCTTTCTCAATACTCATCCCAATCATACCCAGCAGGGTCATCAACGCCGCCATCACAACGATAAAGAGACTGATGCCGTCAACGCCCAGATAGTAGTTGATGCCGAAATCAGGCACCAGAGGAACCAGCTCGACAAACTGCATACCCGCATTGCCGCTGTCAAAACTCATCCACAGCCACAGTGCGAGCAGCAGCTCTACCGATGCTACGCTGATTCCGTAGACTCTGGCGCTTTTTTTATCGACTACAAATCCCAGCAATGCTGCAATTGCCGGGAAAAATACCAAAACACTTAATATATTATCCATCTACCTGCTCCTTAACCGATTACCGTTGAGATTGCTGCAATAAACAACAATACAAACAGTCCGATACCCATCCAGTTGAGATAACTTGAGAGGTTTCCGGTCTGCATTTTTCTTGTTTTATCACCACCGCTATAAAAGAGGTTGGCAATCCCATCTACCGTCGTATCGATAATCTTCATATCTACCGACTTCCACATCATAGTGGAAATCATTGCATAAGGCTTGGAAATAAATTCCGCATAGAACTGAGGAATATAGTACTGATTTTTCAGCAGCTTGTAGACGAAACTGTTTTCAAGTTTCTCATTCCGCTTCAAACCTTTGCCGTACATGACCCAGGCCAGCACAATACCACCGACAGCAAATGCCAGAACGATTGCACCTAGCAGCAACACATAGTGATGTGTATGCTCACTCATTTCATAGTTGGGGAGAAGCTCTATAATAAAGGTGTGGAATGTTCCCTGGAAGAAACCGGCGATCACAGCCAGAATAGCCAGGGGTGACATCGCAATCAGAACGAACTTGTACATTTCATGCGGGTGGATACCAAATGCCTTGTAGCGCTCATCCCCTTCGAATGTCAGGAAGACCTGCCTGAAGCTGTAGAATGCCGTCATACCCGCTGTAACGACCAGGATAATCCAGAGGATCAGTGTTCCTTCATTGAATGCCGTTTCGATAATCGCATCTTTTGAGAAGAAACCGGCCAACGGAGGAATACCTGCCAATGCCAATGAGGCGACACCCATATAGATATAGGTCCACTTCATTGATTTTTTCAGTCCACCCATTTTGAAGATATCCAGCTCATCGTGCATTGCATGCATCACGTTACCTGCACCCAGGAAGAGCAGTGCTTTGAAGAATGCATGTGCAGCCAGGTGGAAAAGTGCGATCCAGTAGGCGCCCAACCCTGCCGCAGCGAACATATAGCCCAGCTGTGAAAGTGTAGAGAAGGCGATAATACGCTTCAGGTCTCTGTTGACCAGTGCCATCGATGCGGCAAAGAAGGCAACAAATGTACCGAGTGAAGCGATAAAATAACTCACCTCGGGCGTGACCATATAGAGCGGATTGGCCCGAATGACCAGGAAGACACCCGCCGTAACCATTGTCGCGGCGTGGATCAATGCGGAAACCGGCGTGGGACCCTCCATCGCATCGGTCAACCAGGTATGGAGCGGGAACTGAGCCGATTTACCCATTGCGCCGATGAAGAGTGCGATCGCCGCTGCGAAGAGTATACCGTGACTCAAGTGCGGAATCGCAGCGAAAACGACATCATACTGCAGTGAACCGGTATTCCAATAGAGGATAAAGATACCGATCAACATCCCGAGGTCAGCGATACGGTTAACGATAAACGCTTCATTGGCTGCCCATGATGGGGAAATCGAAGGATTCTCTTCCGGAGAAACATCCGGCTTGTGGTACCAGAATCCGATCAGGAGCCAAGAACAGACACCGACGCCTTCCCATCCGATAAAGAGTCCGGCGAAGTTGTCACTCATCACCAGTACCATCATCGAGAAGACAAAGGCGGAGAGGTAAGAGAAGAATCGGTTGAAACTCTTGTCGTGATCCATATACCCGATAGAGTAGATATGAACCACAGTCGAGACAAGTGTCACCACTGTCATCATCGTGACACTGACCTGATCGACGATGAATCCAAATGGAATCATCAAATCACCGGCACCTATCCACTCCATCATCGTGACATGAATCGCACCGCCTGTCTGGTAGACAAACGCTGCCAGAATAGCTGATGCCAGGAAAGAGGTCGCCAACAGCAGTGATGCAATGACTCCGACAAACGTTTTTCTGGGACTCATCCCGAAAAGAGCGGCGAAGAGAGAACTGACTAACGGTGCAAAAAGTGCAATATATACAAACTTTTCCATCACTACCCTTTCATAGTCGATAGACCATCAAGATCCAGACTTCCGTGTTTTTTATAGAGGACGATCAGGAGTCCCAATCCGACAGCCACTTCACTTGCTGCTACGGCAACGATAAAGAAGGCGAACATCTGCCCCGTCAAGTCACCATAATAGTGTGAAGTCGCAGCAAATGCGATATTGGCTGCGTTCAGCATCACTTCTGTTGCAAAAAAGAGCATCAGAAGATTTTTTCTTCTCACTACCCCCACAAGGCCGATTGCGAAAAGCAGCCCTGAGAGTATGAGATAATGATTGAGTCCTATCATTTTTCATCCTCCTGCGATATAACTTCTGTTGCGACCGAATCATCCTCTGTCGTCAAGCTCTGATCCATCTTTTTTCCCGCCAGGATAATTCCTGCGATCATTGCCACCAGCAGCATCACTGCTGCTACTTCAAATGGTATCAGATACTTCGTGAAGAGTACCAGCCCCACAGACTGTGGGTTGGTCGCCCCAGGAATGGAAGGATAGATCGCCTGGATATTCTCACTATAGATCGGTGCCGAGAAGACGATCACCAACATCAGGGCAATCATACCGCCGAGCAGGAAGACCCAGGCTCCATTGGCATTTTTCTCTTTGACATCTCTGCTGGCATCGAAAAACATCATGGCGAAGGCATAAAGCGCCATCACTGCACCGACATAGACGATAAGCTGGACGACTCCGAGAAAATCCGCTCCCAGAATAAAGAAGAATCCCGAAATCATCACCATCCCTGCTGCCAGGGAAGTCATCGAATACAATATATTCTTGCTTAAAACCGTAACTAAAAAGAGTCCAATTGTCAGGACTGAAAATAGATAAAAGGCTATTTGTTCGTACATTCTCTCTCCTTTTAGTACGCGAGTGGCGTCTTTTTGATGGCGTTATCTGCATTCGGTGTCACTGCACCAAATCCATCAAACTCTTTCTGCTGCTTCAGCGCATCGATGGGTGTCAACATATCTTCAAAGAGGGAGAAGCTCGCCCTCTGCTCCGATGCTGTCTCATAGCGCCCGCCATGAACGATCGCCAACTCCGGACACACTTCTGCACAATACCCGCAAAAGATACATCGGCCGAAGTTGATCGTATACTCTGTCACCTCTTTCCGCTGATTCTCATCATAGCGTGTATCCATCCTGATACAGTCGGAGATGCAGATCTTTTCACACAATCCGCAGCCAATACAGCGATAGTGGCCGCTCTCCAGCAGCCTCAGCATATCATGGATGGCCCTGTATCTTGGCGAAATAGGAAGCTTCTCCATCGGATACTTGATCGTGTGCATCTCTCCCTTGAAGAGTGCATTGATCATCTCACGCATTGTCACACCAAGGCCGACAAAAAGCTCACCTTTGAAAGTGCGCTTGACAACCCGCTCAAACCGTCCCATACCTGTCGGCGGTGTCGGTTCACTCTCGATCATTTTGTACGCCTGGGTACCTACGTTTCTGTTTTTAAATTGTTCTAAGCTCATCTCTTCTCCTTACACCATCATCACAAAACCGGTTATTACCACATTGATAACGGCAATCGGCATCAATACTTTCCAGCAGAGCCACATCAGCTGATCTGGCCTGATATGCGGCCAGGAAGCTCTCACCCACAACATCAGGAAGAAGACAAAAGCGATCTTCAGAACCACGATCAACCATCCGGCAACGAAACCAAGATCATTGTATCCGCCCATAAAGACAACTGCCGCCAGAACCGATACGGTAATCATGTTGGCATACTCCCCGATAAAGAACATACCCCAGCGCATTCCGGAATACTCTGTTGCATATCCCGAAACGATCTCCGCCTCATGCTCCAGAAGGTCAAACGGTGTTCTGTTTGTCTCCGCAAATCCTGCGATCAGGAAGAGTATAAAGGCTACAGGTTGCTGCCACATCATCCAGGAGCCAAAGCCACCTGATTGATAGTTGTTGAAATCGACCAGCGAAAGGGATCCTACCAGCATAATCGGTGCCAGAATAGAGAGTCCCGTTACGACTTCATAGCTGAGGAACTGAATCGCGGTTCTCGCAGAACCGATGATACCCCATTTATTCGCCTGTGCCATACCGGCAAGCAACGGCCCATAGAGTCCTGCCGCCATCATTCCCAGAATGAAGAGGATACCGATATTGATATCAGCAGCGATCGAAGGAACGAAGACTCCGCCCAGCAGCGGAATCCATTCGGGAATCGTGAAATCCGGAAAAACAGGGACGGCCGCCAATGCAATAAATGCGGTCGCTGCGGTAATCGTAGGTGCGATTTTGAAAATCAGTTTGTTGGCATTTTGCGGTACGATATCCTCTTTGGTAAAGAGTTTGATACCATCTGCGGCAATTTGGAGCAGACCATAGGGACCGACATGCATCGGTCCGAGTCTGCGCTGCATAAATGCCAGAACCTTTCGTTCAAGGTAGGTACCGAATCCCGCAATTGCAGAGATAATGGCCAAGATTATGATCGCTTTGATGATCACGCCGGCGCTGGTTACTTCAGGTAATACTGCTACATTCACTATTTCCATGCTTACACCTTTCTTATAGTTACATTTTTATATCTGTCTCTGCCAAAGAGAGTATAGATATCTTTTGCGCTTTTGAAATCAGGAATTTTGACGATATCACCTTCCATCCTCTCATCTGCCACCACATCGCATATCAACGTCTCACCGTCAAAGTCGATTTCAACCCTCTCTCCGAGTGCCTCCGCTTTCGACTTGCTGGCATAGAGCGAAAAGCTTTCAAAGATCTGATGTGCCTTGTCGGTAAAGTCGTTGAATTGTCTTTGCGGGTTACAGCGGTAAGCGATTTCACCCTCGAGTGCAATACTCTCATCGAACTTTTCGGGAACGGCATTGCTCGCACGTTTACCCGGATTTTTCAGAGCATATCCTCTCTGCTCCTCTCCGCTGTTACTGTAGCCGTTGGGGAGTTCGTCGAAGAGAGCTTCCTGATACCCTTTTCTGGATGCAAGCAGCGGCGTCCAGTCGACTGTCAGATGCCTTCCAAACTTCAATGCCCGCATCAAATCATTAAGCTCATATCCGTGATACTCCAAGGCAGCATTGGTCGGTGTTACGCGCTTGTTCATCGTAGTCAGTGTGCCCTCCTGCTGATTCATCGCAGGCATATCAAGGTCACCTTCACCCAGTGCATCGAGTCTGAAGTCACCCGCTTCGTTGTATCCTACAGTGTAGCCCTCTGCACTTTCATCCAAATCACAAATCAGTGCCACGCCCAAAGAGTTTGTCTTGGGTGGAATCATCGCTACTTTCATATCGCACGCTTTTTCGATCAACGCAACGAGTTTGGCAAGATTTTCCGATTTGGGATGGAAATAGAGATCTTCCCCTATGATCATAGAGAAGGACTCTTTTTTCTTCATCATCTTTTCAAACGTCTCGGGGAAGTTCGCGTCGGCACCCAGAAGGTCGAGCAGTGCATTCTGATCGACTTCGATCTCTTTCTCGACCATTCTGGGAACCTTTTTGGTCACCTCTTTGCTTTCGCCAGTCTCCTTGTCGACGACGGTCTCAGTGACATCCTCCATCACCTTCTCTTTGATGATTTTTGTACCTTTGCTATGGAAAGAGTCCAGATAGGAGACGATCTCTTCCGGGAGTCTCTCTTTATCAGCGAAAAGATCGAGTACGAGGTAGAGCGCGGCTTCTTCAAGTCCGGGCTTATGCGCAACACACTCGACACTTTTTCCAAAGGTCGGAACCAGATTATCTCCCACCGGATGGAAGTAGAGTCCTGCCCCTTTGTTCATCTTCTGGATATTGTTGAATGCGTAGCGGGCATTGGGGTTGTCACTTCTCAAGGCCGCTCCGACACTCACAACAAAATCTGTCTTCATCACCTCTTTGAAGTCACTGCCGTAAAGCAGTTTTCCTGCGGGCTTCCCATACTCTCTAAGGAAATTCTGGAAAGCGTAAGCATCCGGGTTGACCAGTTTCAGACCCAGCTTCTCTTTGAGCGTCTGAAGCATCAATGCCTCTTCATTGGTGATAACGGAGTTGAAGCGGATCGTATCAGCTTTTTTCAGTGCCTCGACAGCCCGCTCGAATGCCTCCGGATTTTTACCCTCTACTCTGTTTTCAAAGTCATATCCAAACCGTCCGGCACCACAGAGTGAAACATAATTCCACTCATTGGTGACCCGATAGATCTTCTCTGTGGTATCTTCGATCGAAGTCGGTTTTGTCTCGTAATAGATCTGGCAACCGCTGCTGCAGTGTGCACAGGTAGCCGGTATCCTCTTGAGCTCCCAGGCGTTGGTCGTGTAGACAAAGTCACGGCTGACCAAAGCACCGACAGGACAGACTGCGATACACTCACCGCAATCGCTGCAGTTCGTCTCATCGGTTCCGTTGCTCGGTACGATGACTGATTTTTGCAGTTTGTTCCACATCGCATAGGCATCTTTGGGCATCGTCTCTTTCATGCTTTTGTCCAGTGACGCGCCACCTCTTGGACCGGTTTTGATCGCTGCGTCCCCGATCATATCTTTACAGACTGTCGTACAGCGTTCACAGACGATACAGAGAGCCGCATCATAGTGAAGTACGCTACTCCAGTTTATCGTTTCCCGCTTGGTATCCGGGATCATATAGCTTTGCGAATCGACCCCCATCTCAAGGGTATAGTTCTGCAGTTCACACTCGCCACTCTGGTCACAGACACCGCATTGAAGCGGATGGTTGACATCGTAGACTTCCATAATGGCTCGGCGCTCTTCAAGAATCTCTTCTGTGGAGGTGACGATCTCCATCCCATCTTTGGCTTTGGCATTACAGGCGTAGACCCTCTTTCCGTCGGCCTCTACCAGACAGATCCGGCATGCCAGCGTAGGAGAGCAGCGGGTCAGATAACAGATAGCGGGAATAAATATATCGTTTGCACGGGCTGCATTCAGAATATATTCACCCTCCTGCGTTTTGTACTCGATACCGTCGATTTTGATTGTAATTTCGTTACTCATCTTAACTGTCCATTCTTTCTAGTTTGGGTTGACTGAATCTGTAATAGGATACCGAAGCGCTACTTAATCCCATATCGAACGCAGGGTTGATCGCGACGGTTCCTTTCATCGATGTGTCGATCGTAAACACTCTTTGGTACTCGACGCCATGGAGTGTAAACTTCACTCGATCACCCTCTTTGAGCTTGGCAACTGTGGAAAACTGCACGGAACCTCTCAGCTTCGCATCACGCTTCAACTGTGCTGTCTTTTGTGTAAAGGGCGAGAACTGATTTCCTTCGTTACACTGATACAGCACGATGCCGTCATAAGTCGGAAGCGCAGAAACAGGCTTCAATTCAAGCTTTTTTTCTACCGTGAAGGGAGAGAGAAGATATCCTCTATGCTCCTCGCCGGTAATATCGAAGTAGTCGGGCAGTGCATCGAATTCGATAGCCCTGAAGCCTTGTTCGACTGGAAGCGAACTGGTGTAATCGATCGTATATCGCTTCTTGAGTCCCAGTGCACTCATAATATCGTTGAGAACATACCCTCCGTAAGGCAGAGCGACATGGGTCGGAACGACACGCTTATCCAGTGACGTGAATGTCCCCTCCTGCTGATTGAGTGCTGGCATATCCAGATCACCCTCTCCCAGTGCGCTGAGCACAAAATCACCTTCTGCGTTATAACCGATCGTATATCCAGTTGCCTCATCATCGAGATCACAGATCAGCGATACGCCGAGTGCATTGGTTGCAGGTGGTATCAGCAGCACATCGAAATCAGAATAGCGTTCGATCAGGCCCAACAGCCTGGCGATATTCTCCGCCTGAGGATGCGCATAGAGATCCGCACCTGCTACCAGCGTAAAGCCTGACTTTTTCCAGAGTGACTTTTTGAGCAGGTCGAACTCCTCTTCTCCGAGGTTGCTCTCCGCACTCAGGTTGCCGACATCGAGATCATTCAGATAACTGCGTATCGTATCGGGAATCTCTTTCCCTTCCAGCAGTGTTTTTGCCAGAAGTGCTGCGACACCCTCTTCGCTTCCCGCCTCATACTTCATCAGCTGCGTGACGATATTCTGAATATCGGCATCCTCGATCGGGTGCATATAGGCGATACGGGCCTGATGGTGTTTGCTTGCCATCGTCAAATGATATTTGACCATCGGGGCATCATCGTTGATACGCGTCCCAAAAACCACGGCAGCTCTAGATTCGCTGAGTTTTTTCAGATCGCTGTTGTAGAGGGAACTGCCCGTGACGTAGGAGAATGCCGCCATAAACTGCTGATAGCCCCTGGCCTCTTCACAGATCAGTTTCACACCACTCTTCTCTTTGAACTGCTGAAATATCAGCGCCTCCTCATTGGTGATCGAAGCAGTAAAGCGGATCGTCTCAGCCTGACGGAATGCATCGAGCGTACGGGCAAATGCATCCGGATCTTTCGCAACATTCCGATTTTCGAAATCAAATCCGAATCTCCCCGCTCCACAGAGCGATGAAAATTCATAATTGTTCGTGACACGATAGATTCTTGGCTCCGGATCTTCGATCGAAGTGGTTTTGACTTCATAATACATTTGACAGGCGGCACTACAGTGGCTGCATGATGCCGGAATCTTCTCAAGCTCCCAGGCATTGGCACTGTATTTGAAATCGGTACTGACCAGTGCACCCACCGGACAGACTGCCATGCACTCGCCACATTGGCTGCAGTCCTCGGCAGGCTTGGTATTGATGATCGTCGAATTGTAACCACCGGCTGAGATCGCCAGAGCTTCATCTCCAATCACCTCATTACAGACATGGACGCACTTTTCACACATGATACAGAGTGCAGGGTCATAAGAGATAAAGCCCCAGTTCTCGACCGGTCTATGCTGATCTCTGGCGGTGAAGTCCTGCTGAGAGACATTGAACTCCATCGTTTTGTTTTGAAGATCACACTCTCCACTTTTGTCGCACACGCCACACTCGAGCGGATGGTTGACATCGTAGAGTTTCATGATATTCTGGCGCTGCTTGAAGATCGCTTCGTTGTTCGTCGTGATCACGGCGCCATCGGTAGCCTTCTCCTGACAGGAGAGAATCATCCCGTCAACACCTTCGACATCGACGACACACATCCGACATGAAGCGATCGGCTCCACTTTGCTGAGATAACACATCGTCGGTATATAGATATCGTTGGCACGGGCAACCTGGAGGATTGTCTTGCCATATTCGGTCTGGCACACTTTCCCGTCAATGGTCAGCGTGATCGTTTTCGTTTTGTTTTTTCGAGCTGTCATTTTACACCGCCACCATCGAAATATAGTAACAACGCATACAGCGCTCGGCCTCTGCAATCGCCTCTTCTCCGGTAAATCCGAGATTTACTTCCGCATTGTTGCTTTTTCGCTCATCGACTTCGAGCTTCTCACTCTCGACACGCGGTATTCCCGGCATCCAGCCTGTGATCTTCTCATTTTTGTCGTAGACTTTCAATTTGTTGAGATGATCTTCCATGATCTCATCATCAGTCAACGTGATCTGGCCATCATAAATATAGCGACTGATGACAGAAGCTGCACGCTTCGCCTGGCCTACGGCATTGACGATCGTCATCGGACCATATTCACAGTCGCCCGCAGCAAAAAGTCCGGGGCGACTGGTCATATAATCCTTGCCGTTAGTCAAAAGCGTATTCCAGGATGTCATTTCGATATTCCACTCTTCGGGGATGAGCTGAAGATCTGCTGCCTGTGAAACGGCGGGGATCAGGTAATCACACTCGATCTCGAAATCGCCACCTTCGATCTTGACAAGCTGTGCCCTGCCACCATTGGGATCAGGCACCAGTTCAAATTTATTGATCAGCAGCTTTTTGAGCTGATTGTTCTCATCATAAATCTTCTCGACTGCCGAGTGGAAGATAAATTCAACGCCCTCTTCGACTGCTTCGTGATACTCTTCGTAGGTGGTATTTCGGATGATCGTCTTCTCATCTCTACGATAGATCATGATCACCTTTTTGGCGCCTTCCCGAATCGAACAGCGCACGACGTCCATCGAGGTAAATCCTCCTCCTACACAAACGACGACTTTGTCTTTGAGTTCATTGGAGGCGGGTGAACCTATACCATACTTGGTCCAGAGATTGACCTTGTCGAGCATATCGATCGCACCCCAGTACCCCTCCATATCCGGGCGCTCGTTTTCTGCCCGTACTTTTTTGGAGAGTCGGGTCCCGAAGGCGAGCAGTGTCGCATCATACTCCGCGTCCAGCTCTTTGAGCCGGGCTGCATCGACACGATGGTTCGTATAGACATCGACTGCCTCCATCGACGTAACCAGTTCGATGTCTTTGTTGTACTTGTCTATCGGCATTCGGTACTCCGGTACGCCGACCGCCACTTCTCCGCCGAGGACAGGAAGCTCTTCGAAGATATCGACTTTGATACCTTCCATCGCCAGATAATAGGCTGCAGTCAATCCGGCAGGACCGGCACCGATAATCGCCACTTTTTTACCGTCGTTGCGCAGCGGTTTCGGTTCGAAAGGATGCTGCCAGGGCAAACCATGGTCCGTCTCGTAGTCAGCGCCCAATCTCTTGAGCTCCATGATGGAGATCGGCTCGTCCAAGTTGGTTCTTCGGCATGCATCTTCACATGGATGCGGACAGACACGGCCACAGGTATGTGCCAGCGGCATGGTCTGACGTGTCGCTGCCAGTGATTCCGTGAAGATCATATCGCGTACACCTTCGATATAGGCGGGGATATCGACGTGTGCGGGACAGACATCCGTGCAGGGCGCTGTCACTTTGGCAATGTAGTTGATCTCTTTGTGATAATGCTTTGAAGGAATCTGGTGGGTTATCGCCGTATCGAACTGATCTTTGTAGTGCTCCATCAAATCCAAAATCGGCTTGGGAACCGTTCGTCCGATTTCGCACTTGGAGGTGAGCATCATCGTTTCGCTGACCTCCTTGAGGTGCTCGATATCCGCCTGACTCCCTTCACCGCGCGCGATTTTGTCCAGCAGGTCATAGAGAATACGACCACCCCATCTACCCGGTGCACAGCGGCCACATGCTTCTGAGTAGACCTGATATTGTGCGGCATACTCTGTCGCAAGCCTGACGGCATCTACATCTTCCTGAAAAATAGCAACACCATCCCAGCCGATAAAGGCTTTGGATTGCCTGTCGGCCGTATAGTTCTCAGGAAGCTTAAATGCCGATTCACTCCACTCGTCAGGTGATTTACCGCGGTTGTCGATAAATTCATCTTTCCAAGTCGAGAATAAGACCGCCGACATTATTTAGCCTTTCCTCTGGTTTTGGCTCTTGGTTTTCTGGCTGCAGGTTTTCGTGCCGGTGCTTTTGGTGCAGGCTTTTTGGCGGCTTCTTCTGCAGCTTTCTCTTCGGCTTTTTCGGCTGCAGCTTTGGCTTCCGCTTCGGCTTTTTCTTTGGCTGCCTTCTCCTCTGCCTCTTTTTTTGCAGCTTCTGCCGCAGCTTTCTCTTCGGCTGCTTTTTTCTCTGCCTCTTCCGCAGCAGCTTTTGCAGCAGCTTCTTCAGCCTCTTTGGCTGCTTTTTCTGCTGCTATTTTTTCAGCTTCGGCTTTTTCGGCCGCAGCCTTTTCTGCTGCTTCCTGCTCTGCGGCGGCTTTGGCAGCCGCAACTTTGGCAGTCTCTATCGCTTCAAGGCGGGCTTTTTTCGTTTCATCATCTACTTTTTTGACGACGATCGTCCAATCCACCTCGTTGAACTTGAGCGAATTCATCAGATCATGCCCCTGCTCCTTGATCACGTCGGCACTCTTCTGGATCGAAGAGAAATCTCCAACCTCAAAGAGGAATATTCCCACTTCCCCAGCCTTGAGTCCTGAGTCGATCAGTTCAACCATTCTGTCGTAGAAATCATCGTGCAAATGTCTTAAATCATATCTTTTCATTCCGGCCCCTTATCGATCGACTTCACCAAATACGATATTGGTAGAACCAATGATCGTAACAACATCCGCAATATACGTGCCCACGAGTATCTCCTGCAACAATCCGGTATGGAAGAAGCTTGGCGCTCTACATTTCAGTCGATAGGCATACGGTTCACCTTCCGATTTGATATAGAATCCCAATTCTCCTTTGGGAGATTCAGTTGGCGCATAGACTTCGCCGACTGGAGGACGCATCCCCTGAGTGACCAGAACGAAATGCTGCATCAATGCGTAGTTCTGGGTCATGATCTCCTCTTTGGGTGCAGAGATATACTGCGGCGCATGCGCCATCAGCTGAGGCTCTGTCTTGCCGTACATCGGAATGAGCTGCTGCAGTATTCTGGCGGACTGTCTCATCTCTTCCATATAGAGCAGATAACGGCCGTAACTGTCACATCGGTCCGATACAGGAATATCGAAATCAAGCTCCTCATAGAGTTCATACGGCTCCTCTTTTCGGATATCGTACTTGACTCCTGAACCTCTCAGCATCGGCCCGGTACATCCCCAGGACATCGCCTCTTCAGCCGAAATGACTCCTACATCTTCCAGACGCATTTTCCATATACGGTTTTCTGTCAGGAGGTCTTCATAGGTCTGAATCTCTTCAGGCATCTTCGCGGCAAATGCTGCAAGATCTCCAAGCCAGCCTTCGGGAAGATCCAGCGGAACACCGCCGATCCGTACCGCAGAGTGCGTCAAACGCGCCCCACAGTAATCCTCCATCAGGTCCATCGCATACTCACGCTCACGGAAGGCGTAGAGGAAGACACTCATCGCACCGACATCGAGAGCATGCGTCGCCACGAAAAAGAGGTGCGAAATGATACGGTTGAGCTCCAACAGCATCGTTCGGATCACCTGGGCACGTCTGGGAACTTCCAGTCCGATCAGGCGTTCGACACTCAATGCATACGCATAGTTATTGGATGTCGATGCGATATAGTCCAGACGGTCTGTTGTCGGAAGAAACTCGTTGTAGGTCATATTTTCCGCCATCTTTTCGATACCGCGGTGCAGGTATCCGATATCCGGATAGGCTTTGACGACGAGTTCTCCATCGAGCTCCAGTACCAACCTCAGCTGACCATGCGCAGAGGGGTGCTGGGGACCGAAGTTGATCACCATCGTATTGTCATCCCGCTCAAAATTGAGGTTTTCAAAGAATGGGGTTAATTTGTTTTTTACTTGCATCTACACTCCCTACTTTCGCTTCTCGAGGACTTTGGAGCCGGTGTTGTAGTCAACCAGGAAAGTCTCGCTGTATTTGATCGGATTCTCTTTTTCGTTCTCTTTGTCGATCTCGGCACCGAACGGCACTTCATATCCGACACGTGAGAAGCGCTGAGAGTCATAGCGATCGACTCGTGCAGGGTCTCTGTTTTCGGGGCCAACGATATCCCGATACTCTTTACCGAAGATCTTGTCGACTTCATACCAGGAGGCGAACTCATCCCCTTCCACGGGATAGGTTTTGAGCAGCGGATGGCCTTCCCAGTCATCCGGCATCAGGATACGCTTGAGATAGGGGTGGTTGTTGACTTTGATTCCGAACATATCGAACATTTCACGCTCGGCGAAATTTGCCATTTTGAAGAGAGGCACAATACTTTCGATCGCTTCACCCTCTTTGATGCGGCAGACCACTCGGACACGCTTGGCCTCATCGAGATTGAGCATCTGGTAAAAAACTTCGAATTCTCCATCTTTGGCAAGATAGTCGACTGCGCTGAGTTCCGAACACATTTTGTAGCCACACGTATCACGAAGAACCTGCAGTGTCTCAAAATTATCTTTGGCTTTGACAACGATTCTGAGCTGTCCGATCTGCACAAAAGCCTCTTCGATCGTTACTTTGTCAGCCACTGCCATCACCACTCTGTCGAAGTGGGACCCCTCTTCGATCGCTTCACTGGGTACACGTGGTGCAACCCAGAATCTATCTGTATAGTAAGACTTGGCCTGTACATTGTCTTTGGGTGTATATTTTCTCATTAGACCATCCTCTGCTTGGTGTTGTTGTTCATATTGGCAGATTCTCTTCTGATTTTTTTCTGCAGCATCATCATTGCATACTGCAGCGTCTCAGGTCTGGGTGCGCATCCTGGAAGATAGATATCGACCGGAATGATCCGGTCGACACCCTGAACGGTCGCGTAGGTATTGAACATCCCGCCCGTATTGGCACAGGAGCCCATCGAGATTACCCATTTGGGCTCTGTCATCTGGTCATAGAGTCTTCTCGCAAACTCAGAGTGCTTCTTGGAGAGTGTCCCTGCCAGGATCATCACGTCTGCCTGTCTGGGCGATGCCCTAAAGATCGTACCCATCCGGTCAAAGTCATAGCGGCTTGCGCCCGACGCCATCATCTCGATCGCACAACAGGCCAGTCCATAGGTTAGAGGCCAGAGTGAGTTCGACCTTCCCCAGTTTACCAGGTGATCTACCGTTGTCAACGCAACCGGCAAGCCTGCTGATGAGGCATAATTTACTTGATGCTGTGCCATTCAAGTGCTCCTTTCTTCCAAGCGTAGACGAATCCAATCGTCAAGAGTAAAATAAACAGAAGCATCTCTGCAAAACCAAACCAACCAAGGAGTTTGAAGTCGATTGCCCAAGGGAACATAAAGACGATCTCCACATCAAAAAGAATGAAAAGCAGTGCGATTAAATAAAATTGCACGGATATTGTATTGGGCTGTTTCGTTACTTCCGGTCCACATTCGTAGATGGTCAACTTCAGTTTTTCAGTATCCAGCCTTGCCAATTTCCGGCTGACGAATCTGGCAGCAGCCAGTGTTGCCGGGAAGGCAATCGCTGTCATTGCGAACAGAAGAAAGACACCGAAATACGGGTGATCTGTTATCACATGAGTCATTATAACCCCTTTCCTTTAGCGAGAATAATCTCAGAATATTTGCTACCAATAGTATCAGAAAAGAGGTTAAAGTGTTTTGAGTAGATTGGCTTTCAAAGACAACTCTCAGGGATGTAACTTTGCGAAACAGACTTGCCTGCAATACAGGGAAAACGGCTAAAATGTCGTGATAATATATAAGGAAAGAAAATGAAGCAGAAAAATATCAATATTCTCTACTGGATTGCCATGGCGGGACTGCTCGCCTGGTTTTCCTACAGCAAAGGGTGGATCTTTGCCAATTTTGACTCGATCACGGCCAAAGAGGCATCGGTTCTCCTACATAATGAAAACAATGTAACCGTTCTGGATGTCCGCTCATCCGGGGAGTTCAAGAGAGGCCACATCAAGGGGGCAAAACAGGTCTCACTGGAACATCTCGAAAAAGAGATACCCGCACTGCAGACACTCAAAAAGAAAAAGATCATCGTCTATTGCCAAAGCGGCAACCGAAGCGTCAAAGCCTCACGCCTGCTCGCCAATCACCACTTCACACCTCTGAATATGAAGGGAGGATATATCGCCTGGATCAAAGAGGGGCTTGCAGCCCGGTAAACATATAGAACACTATATCACTTCCCATCCCTGAGCAGATGATCATAGACTTCCAATGTCACCTCAAAACTCTCCTCACTCTGCGATTTTTTTCGCCTGAGCTCCTCTTTCATCAGCAGCGTCAGCTCTCTGATGCGCCTCGACACTTCCCGCTTGCACCCCTTCTGTTCCCGCTGATTGCAGTGGTCGACCAGCGCGATGAGTTGGGGGAGGAGCGATGCGCTGAGTCTATTGTACATCTGGGTATAGGCACGCTGACGGAGAAAACGGTCGATGACGCGCTTCTGCTCCTGGGTATATCCCCATCGCGATTCGATATAGTCGATCTGGTCATTGATATGGTGATGTTTATCTTCGGCGATCCTCTCCTGCTTTTTGCGAATCTTCTGCATCTCTTTGAAGGCTTTGCTTTTGGGGGCAAATTTTCCGCTTTTTCTTCTGCTCCACCATAGGGCTGCTGCCAAGAGCAAAGAGAGGATGGCGATCCACGGCATCCAGGCAGGGAAAAAACTTCCCAGCAGTGCCGCTGCAAAAATCCCGATCAGAAACGACAAGAGCTCAGCTGTCGCAGGCATTTAGATTTTAAACCCCATGCTTTTGCCCCCGTCGAAACTGCTGCCCATTTCTCTGGAGATCTCCTCCACGAAATCAAACATCGTAAAGACACTCTCTTCTCTTGCGGCCACCTTGTAGGCTGTATTTTTGATGATGAGATTGATCTGCCCGCCGGTAAGATCATGCCGGGCAAGCGCCTCTATCTCGAAGCCCTCTTCATAATCCGCCTTCTCTGGCAGCATATACTGCCAGAGTCTCAACCGCTGCTTTTTGCCGGGCTTTTTGAACTCTATCTTGTAATTGAATCGGCGCGAGAACGCTTTGTCGATCGAACCGAGCAGGTTGGTCGTCGCGATGAGAATCCCTTCGAATTTTTCGATCTGCTCCAAAAAGATATTCTGCATCTGGTTGTGCATCTTGTCGGCTGAGCTTCCCTGTCCTTCGCTGCGTGAACTGAGAAATTGATCTGCTTCGTTGAGCAGCAGTATCGGCTCTACTTTGGCCTTCTGACTCAACATCTTGAAGTCGTCGAATATCTTCCTGACATTCTTTTCACTCTCGCCGACATACATCGAGAGAATACGCGAACAATCAAAGCTCAAAATAGGACGCTTAAGCGTTTTGGCGAGACTGACTGCTGTCATGGTTTTGCCGGTACCCGGAGGTCCATAGAAGATGATACGCGCGTCGATCCCTTTTCGTTTGCCTTTGAGGCCCCAGGCTTTGAGCTTTTTGTAGACAGTCCTATCCATCTGCCTGACAACTGTTTCGAGTGTCTCCCGTGTCTTAGGGTGCAGCACCACATCATCGAGTGTCGTCTCGGGCTTGAGATACTCGAAAATATCCTGCTCCTTGACCAGCATATCGAGCTTGAGCTTGGTAACCTTCTTCGTCTTTTTGGGATGAATGATCCGCTGCATCACCTCTTCACGCAGATAGAAGGAGCGGCTGATTCCACCAAACATATTGAGAATCTCTTCATAGTCGATGATCTCTTCCGTGATCAGCTTGGCGCCCTCTTCGAGCAGGGCTCTGTTTTTGATCTT
>JAOZOG010000068.1:0-3668 GCA_029933395.1 Sulfurovaceae bacterium
CAATGATATAAGTGATTTTGAGGGTTTAAGTTTTATGCCTGATGGTAGACTCTTTGCAACCATTGGGGCAGGTACCGGCAATGGAATACTCTATGAAGTAGATAAAACTAATGCACATGTCACAGAGATAGGGACTATGGCTCAAGGCGGTGATTACGAGGGTCTGAGCTGCAAGCCATATACTAATGACCTAAACAATCCCATTATCCCCCCCACCACAAGTAACGAAACCGAAACACCTCTGGGTGCGAGTATCGGTGATACTGTCTGGTACGATGCGGACGGTGACGGGATACAGGATCCGGGTGAAAGCGGACTGGCAAATATCACGGTCAAGTTGCTGGATGAAAACGGCACCGAGATCAACAGTACCGTGACCGATGCCAACGGAACTTACAGCTTCGACGGACTTGCCGATGGAGACTATACCGTACATATGGATACAACCGATCCCGATATCCCGGCGGGAATGGTACTGACGACGACAAACGATATCGCCGTGACACTCAGCGGTTCCGATGTATTGACAGCAGACTTCGGACTGGATGACAGCGGAACGATCGGCGACCTGATCTGGGCTGACTCGGATGCGGATGGCGTGAAAGACAGCGGTGAATCCGGTATCGCCAATATCACGGTCAAACTCTATAGTGATACCAACAACGACGGTGTGATCGACGGAAGCGACACACTGGTAGCCGAGACGGTGACCGATGCGAACGGAAACTACAGCTTTACCGGACTGCCGGGCGGCGACTATCTCGTCTATGCAGATGAGGCAGACAGCGATATGCCGGCAGGGTACGAAGCGACCAATGCCAACCCTCATGACGTGACACTTGCTGCAGGCGGGACAGTCGATGATGCGGATATCGGATTTACCGCGTATGGCAGTATCGGTGACCGTGTCTGGTACGATGCGAACGGTGACGGCGCACAGGATAGCGGTGAGACAGGTATCGCCAATGTCCAGATCCAGCTCAAAGATTCTGGCGGTACCGTCATCGCGACGACGACGACAGACAGTTTCGGAGCCTACAGCTTCGACCATCTGCCCGCAGGCAGCTATACGGTCGATGTCGTCGAATCCTCGCTTCCGGCAGGATATGTGAAGACCACGACCGAGCCATCGGCAGTGACTCTCGCAGAAGGTGAGAACAAAACCGATATTGACTTCGGCTACGACGGCGACAGCAGTATCGGCGATACAGTCTTCAGAGACAACGACCGCAGCGGTACACAGGACAGCGGTGAGCCAAATCTGGCAAATGTCACTATCTTCCTCTATGAAGATACCAACGGCAACGGCCAGGTCGATCCGGGCGAACCACTGCTCGAAACGACAGAGACCAACAGCAGCGGCAACTACATTTTCGATGGCCTGGTACCGGGTCAGTATGTCGTCCTGGCGGATGAAAACGATACCGATATTACAGGCGACGATCTCACAAGCACATCGACCAACCCTATCGGGGTCAATCTCGGAGCCAATCAGGATATCAATATCGTAGACTTTGGTTTCGGACCGTATGCACAGATCGGCGATACCGTCTTCAGAGATTTGGATGAAGACGGCATACAGGATCCGGGTGAACAGGGCATAGCAGGTATCGAGATACAGCTTATCGACGATACGGGAGCAGTGATCGATACAACCACGACAGATGCTAATGGAGAATACCTCTTCACAGGTATCGCTCCGGGAGATTATAATGTCACAATCGTCGTCCCCAGCGGTTACAGTGCGACCACTCCTGAAACACACACCTTCACCGGTGTCGCAGCGGGAGATATCGATCTCGATGGAGACTTCGGACTCAATGGCGAGGCTTCTATCGGCGACTTCGTCTGGAGAGATCTCGATGGTGACGGCGTACAGGATGGAGGCTCCGAGACGGGTATCTCCGGTGTGACTGTCTATCTTTTTGAAGACAGCAACAACAACGGTCGCTACGAAGACTCCGAACCGTTAGTCGCTACGACAGACACCAACAGCAGCGGTTACTATCGCTTCGATGGGTTGGCAGATGGCAACTATACCGTACTGGTACAGACGGATGATTCTGCTCTGCCGGCAGGATATGGTCCTACGACCTATCAGCCGATTCCTGTCGAGTTGACAGGGGGAGACTACGACGATGCAGACTTCGGCTTCGGTCCGTTCAACTCCATCGGCGATACCGTCTACTATGACAAAAATGGTAACGGCGAACGCGATCAGGGTACCGATGAAGAGTATGGTATCTCAGGTGTCACCGTGACACTCAAGCAAGATACAAATGGGGATGGCAACTACGACACTGTAGATACAGCGACGACAGATGACGATGGCTTCTACTACTTCGGCGGCTTGGCTGACGGCAACTACTCTGTCGAGATGGATACGAGTACTGCACCATCCGGTATGGAACTGACGACAACCAATCCAGTCAATCAGGAACTGACTGGTGGAGAGTTCTACGATGAAGCGGACTTCGGCCTGAGAGGGACATCGAGCATAGGTGACTTTGTCTGGAAAGACCTCGATGGCGATGGCACACAGGATGGTGGTTCCGAGACCGGTATCGCCAATATTACCGTCAATCTCTGGGAAGATACCAATGGCAACGGCGTACTCGACACCGGCTCCGACGGAGACAGTCTGATCGCTACGACAGAGACCAACAGCAGTGGCGGTTACCTCTTCGATGGCTTGGTCAACGGCAGTTATTTCGTAGAAGTGGATGAGAATGATGCAGACCTGGATCCAAGCTATACAGTGACAACACCCAATCCTTATACGGCAGATATTACCGCTGCCGATACCCATATCACGGACGCGGACTTTGGCTTCGGAGGATTTGCCTCGATCGGAGACTTCGTATTCAACGACAAAGACGGCGACGGAGTCTATGAGCCGGGTGACGGTGAAGGACCTATCTCAGGTGTGACAGTCACACTCTATGACGAAAACATGACAGTGATCACGACTGCAACGACAGGTGCGGACGGCAGCTATACCTTCGGCAGCCTGGCTCCTGGTGAATACAATGTCAAGGTCACCGGCGGTCAGCCGACAGGCTCCGTACTTACCACCAACAATGAAACAGTCAACGTGACTGTTGCGGCAGGTGACAGCTACGAAGATGCCGACTTCGGCTACCAGACTCTTGATGCTTCGGTCGGTGATACCGTATGGCATGATACCAATGGCGACGGTGTACAGAACGGCGGCGAAACAGGGATCTCCGGTGTCACCGTTTACCTCCTTCAGGATACGAATGGTGACGGCACGCCTGATACGCAGCTTGACTCCAATGTCACGGATAGCAGCGGACACTACCTCTTCGACGATTTGCCGGAGGGCAACTATACCGTCCGTGTTGACGAGAGCAGTGGACCGTTGGCCGACTATAGCCTGACAACCGCAAGCAACCCCATAAATGTAGAGCTGAACGATGGTGACCATATCGATACTGTCGACTTCGGCTATCAGGGCGTTGGCAGTCTCCATGGCCATATCTTCGAAGATAGCAATGGCGACGGCATTCAACAGTCGGACGAAAACAATCTCAGCGGCGTCAGTGTCGTGATTACCGATGCCAACGGTACCACCTATACTGTGACAACAGATGCCAACGGTAGCTATACAGCAAACGGTCTGCCCGAAGGCAACGTAACCGTTGATG
>JAOZOG010000068.1:3678-9794 GCA_029933395.1 Sulfurovaceae bacterium
GAGTTCGCATCAGTGGCTGAGGGTTGCTACCTGGTTGATGTAGACGAAAGCACCCTGCCTGCCAATCTTACAGAACAGACAGCAGGTACAGACCCCGATACGGTGACTATCACCACCGGAGGAGACACGGATGCAGGTATTGATGGATACCATCAGCCCGCTGCCGCCGAAACCAAAGCCGCCATCGGTAACACCGTCTGGTACGACGAAAACGGCGACGGCGTACAGGATCCCGGAGAAACCGGCATCGCCAATGCCACCGTCACACTCGATGATGGAAACGGTCATACCTGGACCACCATCACAGACGCAGAAGGCGGCTACCTCTTCGAGGATCTCAATGCGAGTACCTACACCGTCACTGTAACTCCGCCAAGTGGAATGAACCCCACCTACGACGAAGACGGCACAGGTACAGCCAACACCACATCGGTGACAGTAGCTGACGGTGAGAAACACCTCACAGCCGACTTCGGCTACAACTGGGTCACTCCGTCCGACAGCACCACTCCGCCGTCAGGCGCGACAGGTGCCATCGGTGACCGTATCTGGAACGATATCGATGGAGACGGCGTACAGGATACAGGCGAAAGCGGTATCGCAGGCGTCACTGTCACATTGATGGACGATGCGAACGGAGACGGTATCTACGGCGGACCGGGAGACAACAACGTCACGACCACTACCGATGCTTCGGGTAATTATATATTCGATAACATCAATGCAGCTGCCTACCGTATCGCGGTCGACAGCACAACACTCCCTTCAGGCTTCTCCACTACACCGACAGGCGACCCTGACGGTGACGGCGACAATACCGCCAACCCGATCGTCCTCGCACCGGGTGATGTCTACCTCAATGGTGACTTCGGCTATCAGCCATCAGCAGGCAGCACTATCGGTGATACGCTCTATCTCGATGCCGATGCCGACAATACACAGGATGCAGGTGAACCGGGTATCGCAGGTGTCAGCGTCGCACTGCTCGATGAAAACGGCAGTGTCGTTGCGACTACGATTACCGACGCCAACGGCCACTACGAATTCCCTGGCGTACAGGCAGGCGACTACAGTGTCAGTATCACTGACCGTGACGGTATCGTCACCGATCTGACAATGACGCAAAATGGCGGAAACACCATCACAGTCGACGGAACGAATGACTATCTCGATCAGGACTTCGGCTACAAGCCGTCCAACCACAATGCGGGTGACGGCATCATCGGTGATACCATCTTCCTCGACAGAGATGGAGACAATGCAGCCGATGCAGGCGAAGGCCTCGAAGGTGTCACTGTCAACCTCTATGATGCGACCGGTACGACACTGCTCTACTCAACAGTCACGGACAAAAACGGTCACTACAGCTTCGGCGGACTCAGCCCCGACAACAACTATACTGTCGAGGTCAATACGACCACGCTGCCAAACGGCGGAGCGGGACTGACCAACAGTGTCGATCCTGACGGCAATACAGCGAACGAATCGCAAGTCAGTCTCAACAGTGGCAACAGCCAGACCGATCTTGGTCAGGACTTTGGCTATACAGCATCTGAAAATAATATCATCAGCGGTACACTCTTTGAGGACCGTGATGCCAACGGAACACTCGACGGTACGGAAAGCGGACGCTATGCCGATGTCACCATCGTCCTCTACGATGATGAGAACAATACCGTCGCGACCACCAAGACAGATGCCAACGGAGACTACTCCTTTGGCGGACTGCCTGACGGCAACTATACCGTCCAGGTTACCGACGATCTGGGTATCCTCACAGGTAACTGGAAAACAGACGGCACCAGCGACGGAAGCGACAACAATTCGCAGCCTTCCCGCTATACAGTGGAAGTAACCGGCGGCGAGACGGATACGACCGGCGACTTCGGCTACTATAAAGATGGCGCCAGTCTGGGTAACCGTGTCTGGAACGATGCCGATGCAGACGGTATCCAGGATGCCGGAGAGGGCGGACTCGCCGATGCCAACGTAACCCTGACGATCACCTACCCCAACGGGGATGTCGTCACAGTGAAAACCGTGACCGACAGTAACGGCTACTACCACTTCGACAACCTGCTGCTCGACGAGAACCTCGCCGACAGCCAGGGCAGTGCGGCACCGACCTGGGAGATCAGCGTCACTGCACCGGATGGCTACATCGCCAGTCCGATAGAACAGGGAAGCGAGAGCAAAGCGGACTCCAACGATCCTGCCGATACCAACGCCACGACAGTGAGGGGCGAAACCGATACGACAATCGATCCAAACGACCCGACGACAGAAGGCAACAATGCAGGCTACGACTACGGATACTACGCAGAGCCCGATGTACTTATCGGTGATGTAACTGTCACCGAAGGAGGCGACCTCTCCTTCGAAGTCAATCTGAGCAACCCAAGCGCCGAAGATATCAATGTCACCTTCACGACCAGTGACGGTACAGCCGTAGAAGGAAGCGACTACAATGCGACCACCTATACGGTATTCTTCCCTGCGGGCAGCACTACAGGAACCGTCACCGTACCGACGATCCAGGATACCACCGACGAACCTGACGAGACAATGACCCTCTCCGTTCAAAGTACGACCGGTGGCCCTGTGGGCGATACAAGTGATACGGGTACGGGTACGATCCTCGATGATGACGATGCGCCGACCATCAGTGTAAGCGATGCTGCAGAATACGAGGGAACCAGCCTGATATTCGATATCAATCTCTCCAACCCGTCTACAGAAGATATCAACTTCTCTGTGACACTGGCAGACGGTACAGCAATCGTCGGTACCGATACCGATACACCAGTGGAGTACAGCACAGATGGCGGAGCTACCTGGACGACACTCCCTGCGGGTGATATCAGCTTCGCTCCCGGTGAAACCAATATCAAAGTCAGGGTACCGTCCGTAGTGGACGGTGTCTACGAAGGTGACGAAACCTTCGACATTACGGCAACCGTTTCGACTGGAAATACATCCAACGCAAGAGATACAGGTACCGGTAGAATCAGGGATGGAGATACTCCGCCCGATGTCATTCTGGGTGATGTAACGGAGTGGGAAGGTGACAATCTGGTCTTTGATGTCAACCTCTCCGGCCCAAGCACGGAAGATATCAATATCACCATTACAACAAGAGACGGAAGCGCAACAGCAGGAGACGACTATAATACTACGACAGTCACTGTGACAATTCCTGCGGGAAGTACCCATACGACGATAACGGTACCAAGCATCGAAGACAGCATCGACGAAAACAACGAAACATTCGAAATTTATGTCGACAGCCATACGGGAACACTGGATGATACCAGCGATACGGGTACCGGTACAATCCTCGATGACGACGATACACCAACAGTAGTCGAGGTGACATCTGACAGCGTTGAGGAAGGAGATGTGCTCGAACACAATATCACCCTGAGCGAAGCATCCGGCAAAGATGTAAGCTATCCGTTCAGCATAGAGAATAATTCGACCCAGGACAGTGACTACAATGCAACAGCAAGCGATCTGGTCTTCAGCGATGGCGTAACCTACGATGAAGCTACGGGTATGATCACTGTACCGGCGGGCGTTACGACTTTCAGCGTTAGAGTACCTACCAATGAAGATACTGTCAATGAATATGATGAATTCTACGATATCAAGGTGGGCGATGCGAGCGGTACCGGAACGATAGAGGATGACGACGGTTCCCTCCCCGTCACCCTCGCCTACGCCTACCCAAAGGCCTACGACAACAGCCTCGAACTCGACTTCGCCACTGCCACCGAGGCAGGTAACATCGGCTTCAATGTCTACGCCGTGAGCAAAAAGAAGCTGATCAGGCTCAACGAAGAACTGATCCCCGGAGCCTTCGATTCGTTCAGCCCAAAAACCTATCGCGTCAGCCTGGCATTGCCGCCAAAGAGCAAAGTCAAGAGAATCGTTATCGCCAGTGTGGACAGTAATGGCAACGAAGAGCTTCACGGACCATTCGATATCGGACACAAGAGCGGTGAAGAGATCCTCTCCGAAGCGATAGACTGGGAGAGAGCCAAGCAGCAGGTCGAGCAGGACAAAGAGAATAAAAAAGCCCAAAGAGAGGCTGACGATGCACCCGAAGAGGAAACCGAGCAAGATGCACCGGCACCTCAGATGATGAGCTTGGAAGCGGAAAGCGCTGAAGCAGCACAAGAGGAGGCAGCAGAGCCAGAGCCCACTGTCACCCGCTCTCTCAAAGACAAAGCGATCTATCTCGACACAGAAGAAGAGACCCTCTACCGTGTCACCCACGACGACATTGTCGCAGCAGGTATCGACCTGAGAGGCAAACCGGGCGCCAAGATCGCACTGACCTTCAAAGGCAAAGGTGTCGCACGCCATATCGGAGGCCTCAACACAAAAGGCAGATGGAGTAAAAACAGCTGGATCGAATTCATCGGTTCCGCCTCCAAGGGCAGAACCGCCCTCTACTTCGGAGCCAACCGCTACCGAATCCAGATCTGGGAGAAAAAAGTCGTAGAGAGTGACGCTATCGAAGCACCGACAGAAAAAACACTGCGCTTCGAAGAGAACAACCGATACGGTACCACAGTACCCGGCGACGATCCCTTCTATGATGGCTACTTCTACACGAAGGGTACGGGAACATCGACACTCAGCCGTGAGTTCGACCTTCCGGCACTGGGTGAAGGCATATCCACCATCACCGTCTATCTTGCCGCTGTCAGTGACAAAGACCACCATCTGACCGTCACGATCAATGGAACAGTGGTCGCAGAGCGTTCTCCCAAAGGAAGGAAGGCACTCAAGATCAAAGTCAAAGTAGACAACACGATACTCAAAGAGGGAAGCAACACACTCACCCTCAAAGCAGTGGGTCAGGGTGGAAAGTATGACATCTTCTACTACAACAAGCTGATTGTCTCCTATGACGACGGGGAAGCCGTCGCAGCCAAAACACCCAAAGTGAGTGTCGAGGAAAAAGTGGCCTGGAAAAGTATCAAGCCTGCCAAAGATATCGACTATCTCATTCTCTCCCATCCGCTCTTTATGAACGAGATGCTCGATCACTATATATCGCAGAAGAGAAACGAGGGGTGGAAGATCAAACTGGTCAACGTCGAAGATATCTATGCCACCTGGGGCTTTGGTATGGCGACACCCTATGCGATCAAGAAGTATCTGAAAATGGCACGCAAGAGTGGAGTGACACACGTACTGCTGGTAGGCGCCTCGATGTATGACTATCGTCACTATATCCATAAAGATGCCATCAGCTTCATACCCACACTCTATGTCAGAACCAGTGATATCGTCACCTATACACCATCCGATACCCACTTCGTCACAAACGAGAAGGGTATTCCGCAAATGGCGATAGGCCGCTGGCCTGTCCGTACGACAGAGGAGCTCGAAGCGATTATCAACAAATCACTCGCCTGGAAAAGTTCAGGCCAGACCTCTGCGCATACGGCTCTTTTCATTGCAGACCGCAGTGAGAAAAGTACAGACTTCTCCGAACAGCTCGAGTCACTCAAGATCGCCCAAAACTGGGGCGATATCACACGGATCTATCTCGACAGCTATGTCAGCCAGAACGGCGGCAGTGTCGATGCGGCAGTTACAGCTGCCAGAGAGGATATTGCAGATACCTTCACCAAAGGTCCAAGCATCGTATCCTTCAACGGTCACTCTTCGCCCTATGGCTGGTCCTATGACGGACTGGTCAAGCCAGACGATGTGGCCAGTTTCCAGAATGGAGGCAAACCCTCCCTGCTGCTGCCGCTGGCGTGCTATACCACCTACGCAGACTCTCCTTCGGTCAATACACTGGCACACCGCCTCCTTGCGACAGGTGAGAACGGTGCTGTGGCTATCTATGGTGCAACGATGCTGAGCAACTATCACAAAAACGGTGTCGCCGCAGGCAGAGTCGCTGAACGCCTTCTCAAAGGAGAGACGATCGGTGAAGCGGTCCTCAAAGTCAAGCAGTCTTTGGGATCTGAGTATCGAACCAATATTCTCAATGACAGTTTGATGGGAGATGTGACGTTAAGGGTGAGGTAAAGAATTGTAGGGTGGGCTTTCAAGCCCACCAAAATACTAAAAAGAGATAGATAGCAAGCACT
>JAOZOG010000327.1 GCA_029933395.1 Sulfurovaceae bacterium
GGTGTAGTATGCGGGTCGCCGTAAACGGTGGCAGAGGAGCTGAAGACGATTGACTTGCAGCCATACTCCTGCATCACTTCACAGAGCACGATAGTGCCATAGACATTGTAGTCATAATATTTCAGCGGCTGCTCGACGGATTCTCCCACTGCTTTGAGTCCGGCGAAATGGATAACGGCTTCAACTGTATGCTTGTCAAAAACCTGTCGCAGGTCGTCCCTGCTGCGTATATCACCCTCGATGAGCGTAATGGTAGTCCCTGTGAGCACTTCCACTCTGCGGATACTTTCTTTCGAAGAGTTGCAGAAGTTGTCAAAGATGACGATATCATAGCCTGCCTCCACAAGCAGAAGGGCGGTGTGCGAACCGATATACCCGGCACCGCCTGTTATGAGAATGGACATAGGTTTCCTTTTTGTTTCAAAAGCTCATTTTGATGCCGCCATAGAAGCTGCTGTTGAATGTTTCGTCTCTGATAATATCACCGTCAATAGAATCGGGAGTATAGTTGTATCGGCCACTGGGAACCGTCGTAAGATATTCAGTCTCAATATCTCTATATCCGATATAGAGTGAAACAGAGCTGATCACTTCCATCGCTGCTTCCGCACGAAACTCGAAGTAGTTTTCCGCATCATCGAAGGAGAGTACGGAAGGTGCATAGAGGAGTGACGCAGAGAAGCTGGCTGCGGGGATATTATCTGCAAATGTGAAAGCGTAGGAGGCTTCAGCTGTCAGAGGCAGTGCCATAAAGTCCTCCAGATAGACAAATCGTGCACCCAGCCCCAGGCTAAAGCCTTCCATTCCCAGAAAGCTGTTGTGTGCACTCAGGCCCACACCGATGAGATCGTCCTCTTCAGTATTGAGGTAGTTGGCATCGACGATAAACATCGTTCCATTGACATATTCCGAGAAAGTACTGATATCCGTCTCCCCCTTCAGCTCGAAATCTTCGGTGTTGATGTTGAGTCCGACCGTTGTTCTGGAGAAGAGCAGGACGGTCCCCAGCAGTAATAATGATATGAATCTATTGAGCGCCATACATACCCCTTGCATAAAATGAATCTTAAAAGATGATATTTTAACATATTATTTCTGTGAACGTTGCGCGCCTATGCTATAATGACCCAATATTTTGCAAGACAGAAGAGGATTGAAGTGAGTGGAAATGTAATCATATTGATGCTGGGCGTTTCGACATTTTTGGGAGCACTGGGTCTTTTTGCACTTTTGTGGGGTGTCAAAACCGGGCAGTTTGATGACCAGTCCAAATTCATCGACGGTGCTCGCTATGACAACGAAGAGGATCTTCAGGATGCCAAGATGATGGAAGGGAAGCGTAAAGAGCGGGAGGCAAAAAGAAAAAAAGAGTATCGGCCGCCCTCTTGATCGTTGTTATTAGGGGTGCCCTAAAATTTCAAGCGCTTGATCCGCATCGAATTCGCTACGACTACCAGCGAACTTAAGCTCATCGAAAGAGCCGCAATGAGTGGATTGACGAAGCCGGCTACGGCAAGGGGTACGGCGATGGTATTGTAGAGAATGGAGAAGCCGAGATTTTCCTTGACGGATTGGAAGGTGCGCCGGGAGATGCGGTAGGCTTCGTAGATACTCTTGGGTTTTTCGTCGATGAGGACAACATCGCTGACCGAGATGGCGATATCGGCGCCGCTGCCCATCGCGATGGCGATATCGGAACTGGCAAGGGCGATGGTGTCGTTGATCCCGTCGCCTGCCATCACGACAATATGGCCCTCTTCGTGAAACTTGTCGATCATTGCCGCTTTGTCCTGAGGCAGCAGTTTGGCATAAACTTCATCGATACCGACTGTCTTGGCGACCTTGTGTGCACTTTTTTCGTGGTCTCCCGTGAGCATCGCGACCCTGATTCCCAGTTTTTTCAGCTTTTCGATCGTCTCGGCAGCATCTTCCCGGATCGTATCACTCAGCTCAAAGCGTGCGATGAGCTGATCGTCGACAGCGAAAAAGAAGAGAGAGTTGTCAGATTCATAATCGATGAAGAGACCGGACTCTTTCATAAAGTCGGGATTTCCGCCAATCAGCTTTTTCCCCTCCTGGAGTGCCCGAATTCCTTTGGCTTCGATGCTTTTCGTTTCCGTGATCGGCAGTTCCGAAAGTGTATCGTATTGTGATTGGAGATAGGATGCAACCCCCTGACTGATGGGATGGTTGGAGGTTTTGACCAGCGAGTAGAGCAGGTTTGGATCGAGGTCCTGGTAAGTCTTCGATGCGACGACAGAGGGTCTGCCTTCGGTGATAGTACCGGTTTTGTCCAGGGCGAGCAGGTCACTTTTGGCCATCGTCTCCAAAAATGCTGCCTCTTTGAAGAGGATCCCCCGTTTGGCAGCGATAGTGATGCCGACCAGTGTCGCCATCGGTGTTGCCAGACCCAGGGCGCAGGGGCAGGCGATTACGATGACGGAGATGCCGACGATCAGTGCCTCCTCGAAACTTCCGCCGATGAAATACCAGCCTGCAAAGGT
>JAOZOG010000328.1 GCA_029933395.1 Sulfurovaceae bacterium
AAAACCTTTGGCGGACCTGAAAAAGTAGCAAGGATATATCCCCAAGGAGAAGATGAAAGTCAGGATATTTGAAAAAGAGAAGCTGCTGAATCAGGATATCGTAGATGATTTTTTAGCTCAACTGGGTATCGAGAGGGTAGAGAGGGAGCCTATAGAGGCAAATATATCGCTGGGGTACAAAAAGATTGAATTCCTTAGAAGATTCAATCTTCAACTTCCTCTCTCCGATAAGAATTTGAAGCATCAGAGAGGAAATATCCTACAGCTTCTCTACAGGATGCCTCTCGATGACGAGAAGGTCAGGATGTCGAAAGAGCAGAGAGAAGAAATGGTCAAAGATTATGCAGTCGAAAATCAAAAGTGTGCAGAGTATTTTCTTGGAAAAGAGGAACTCTTCGGCAAGCAGGTCGATGATGGCGGGGAAAACCGTTTTACCCTCGATGATATGATGGAGATCTCCATTTTTCTCTGGAAAAGCAAACAGGCACAAATAGCTATTATCGCTCAAAAATGTCAGTCGTTCCAGGCGCAAATGGATTCTGAAAAACAAGCAGAATCATGGTGGAAAAAAGCTATCATGTAACCTTTATGTTTTACTTTATCACGGAGAGTTCCACGCAATGATACACAACTTCAATACCGAAGCCTATCTGGATGCCAACCAGGAAATTGGAGAGGCGATAGAGCAGGGCACCTACGAGTCGGTGGAAAACTATATGGAGCTTCAGGGCCTCGAGGGGATAGAACGGGGCCGCAACGCTTTTCACAGAGACTTCGAGCCTTTTGACGAGGAGCTTTACCTGGAGCGATTTGAAGATGTCAGGAAAGCGGTGGAAGCCGGTTCATTTACATCGGGTTTTCAGCATTTTTCCCAATTCGGCTATGCTGAGATTCTTACGGGTCACAGGCCCTGGCCCGGGCTGGAGGAGAGCTATCTGGAAGCACTGATGCAGGAGTTCGATGAGGCTGCCTACCTGGAGGCAAATCCGGATGTGAAGAGAGCCATAGAGAAGGGTCAGTTCGACTCAGTAGAGCACTATCTGAGGATCGAAGGGCTGGATAAAATTCAGGAGGGCAAATCGAAGTTCCATAAAGATTTCGGACCGTATGACGAAAAGCGGTATCTTGAGCTGCTTGAAGACGAAGAGGTCTCCTCCGGCTTCAAGCACTTCTGCGAGACGGGTTACAAGAAAATTATCGGTGGTGAAACAGACTATAGCCAGCGATATTTTCTTGTGGTTGATGAAATCACAAGCGATCATATCTCTGGGTGGGGCTATATTGAAGAGGATGATGGCTATAGACAACTGGGGCTTGAGATATACAAAGACGGCTCCCTGCTTGGAAAGACCAGGGTGAGAAAGTATAGAGAAGATTTGGAAGATCTCGGTATAGGCGACGGCAGATACAGCTTTTACTTCACGATACCGGATACCAAAACCGCAAACTTTTTTACAAGCCGATATGATTTTAGAGTTGCAGGAGTCGATTCTGTCAAGATACTGCTGAGTGTAATGGGTTATGAAAAAGTAAGTGCCCGCAAAAATCAGAACAAATTTATCATTGACGCTGTCAATGACCTCTATGACTTCTATTCCAAAAAAATGGAAGAAGAGAAAGATCTGATACCCTATCTTCAGACGATGAAAAGTACAGAGGGTACGATACTGGAAAAGCTGTTCGAGACGAACCAGAATCCGAAAATATCCAATTACCTCGATTACAACTACTACAGATACAGACTGGATAAAGCGTTCAAAATAGATCAAAGCAAAACAGATCGGCTTGAATTTCTATTCTGGTATATGCATGGGTACAAGGAGATCAGAAAGCCGCTTCACGTTCCCTTGTCGAATTCGGAAATTTCGATGATGATTGAGCCGATGCGATTTTCAATGACGAACTATCCGCTTTCAAATTATCATCTCAATACATGCTTCAGAGAAAACAACACTGCCAATCTCCAAGAGATATTGAGCAACGACAATCTCTACAAAGAATTTTTGTATGACTGGGTGATAGCATCTCTGGAGCGCAATGACAGTGTCAATATCATCGACTATTATCGAAACAAACTCAATGTAGTCGGAAACAACTGGAGCGGCAGAGAGTATGGCTTGTCGGCCTTTATAGAGATCTATTTCAATAAACACCCGGAGTTTCATCTCTTTGAGCTCCAGCACGACAACGAACGATTTCTCTTTTATCTTGTTTTTGTACTTTACGCACTCAAAGAAAACAGTTATTTTTTCACCTTTGTACCGACCGATATACTGGACTCTTTTTTCAAGAAGAAAATAGGCGATCACAATCTGATCCAGTCGGTCGTAAAGAGTCTGATCGACGAAGAGGATGAGGCAGTCGAAGATATTGTAGCGATGCTTTCCTACGACAATGTCAGAAAGCTTCTATTGCTCGACAGATTCGACATCGACACGAAAAGTATTACGACACAGTGCGGCAAAAACAGGGCAGAGGCATTCAGGTTTACCGTTCCAGAGGAT
>JAOZOG010000329.1 GCA_029933395.1 Sulfurovaceae bacterium
GAGTATGGTTTTCATGGAAGTGAAGGCATCCATCTGTCCTCCGCCCAGGGAGATGCCCGCCATGCCTGCCAAAGCGCTCAACCCTCCCAGGGAAGTCCCTTTTTGCTCCTGCTGCGGTGCCAGTACAGTTTTGGAAGCATAGCTGTTGGGTGTGGCGAAAAGCCAGAGGGCGACCATCGCCGTAACGACGAAGGCAAATAGTGCGATCTTGTTCTTGTAGCGCCCCAGGGTCGCAGCGAGTTCCTTCAGATCGATCTGTTCCTCTTCATCGCATTGCGGCGGTAGGAACATGACAGATTGAGGTGCGGTTTTGGTCGTTTTGTTTTCGTTCATCAGAAGACCCCTATGGAGTCGAGTGCCGCAACACCGATTGCGAGCTGATAGATGATCTGCGTGATATCTTTTGCCAGCTGCATATTGGAATAGGTTTTCAGCTCGATCGGCACGACGATCGTATCGCCCGGTTTGATGTCTGGATTGCCGACGACGAAGAGACCATTGTCGAGTTTCTCGGCTTCACCGTTGGCGTGGACGATGTAGATGGAGCTGTCATTGGCGTTGTCGGAAAGTCCCCCGGCCCGTGCTATATAATCCCATGCGCTCTCTCCTTCATGATAGACCAGTGCCGTTGGGTTGAGCACTTCACCCAGGACGGAGACCGTGTCGTTTTTCGTCGGGACGTAGAGAACGTCACCGTTTTTGAGAACGATATCGTTTTCGCTTCCTTTAAGTTTCTCCGGATCTTTGGGAATATTCAGGGTAAGCCGGCCGATGGGTTCGGTCTCTTTGGCCTGTTCTATGATGGCGTTGACTCCGGTGAGAATCTCCTGTACCGAGACCTGACCCGTCCCGAAATCCTGAGGTTGGGATGCGACGATCATGGCGTTTTTCTTCAGCTGGTTCAGAGCGCGACGAAGCTGTTTTCTTTGAATCACTTTAACACTTTCACGGGTGAAGATGGCTCCCTCCACGAAGGCGTTTTCGGTAAAGCCACCTGCCCGTTCGATAACGTCAGCCAGGGTGTCTCCCTCTTTGATCGTGTAGGTACCGGGGAACTTCACCTCTCCTTTGAGGGTCACGGACAAAGGATCGTTCCAGTTCGCTACTCTGAAGATCGTAATGGTGTCGTGATTTTTCAGCGAAGAGTGCAGCATCTCTTTCAAGTCAAACGAGATCACTTTCCTCTTTCTTTCGTCGTTTTCAATGTAATAGCGGATGACTTCTCCTCTGTTCGAGGCTTTTTCGGTCCGTCCACCTGCGATGGCTATGAGATCCTCCAGGGTCGTCGTTTCGTCGATGGCGTATTTGCCCGGTTTGACCACTTCACCACCTATCGTAACTGTCCATTTCGTATGGGTTTTGTAATAGTCGAAAAGGTAGATTTCATCATAGGGATGGAGGGGGAAGTCCGGCTGCTGCTTCATGTCGACGGTGATGGTTTTGGGCAGATGGTCCGGCGTGGCATAGGTGGTGATCTGTACCCTGTCGTCTGCGAGTCTCTTGATACCTGCCGCATTGACGACGTCACTCAGTTTCATGCCATCGATGTATCGGTAGAGTCCGGGTTTGAGTACCTGGCCTTCTATGGAGACCCACGGGCTTTCCATCACTTCGTAGCGGTTGAGGAAGTAGATTTCGTCCTCTTTGTGCAAAGAGATATCTTTCTCTCCGGCATAGACTTTTTTCAGGTCAAATCCGATGATCCGCTCTTCCAGATTCGGAAGTCTTCGTTTGATATAGGCATAGTCGAAGTAGGTATCCGGCAGGAAAAGCTGATCGAAGCTTTTGGGGCTTTCGACATGCAAAAGGTCGTGGAGCGAGCGGCTCTTTCTGGTCAGAGCGCGGGGGCCCGGTTTGACCACGTTGCCGAAGAGATAGACATTCTCCTTTTTTGCGCTGTCCATGGGGTAGATGCAGATTTCATCCCCATCCCGAAGATCGAAGTTTTTGAAGTTTTCGAGTGTCATGCGAAAGGTTTTCAGGGCATCATGGGCGTCGTATCGTTTGACCACGATGGCATCCCGGCTTGCCATGGGGGTGAGGCCTCCTGCGAATTTTAGCAGAGTTTTGGCTTTTTCTCCTCTTTTGAGCTCGTAGATGGCAGGTTTGCGTATTTCACCATAGACGGCTACATGTCTCGCGGCTCTTCCGACATGGACGATATCGCCGGCGCGAAGAAGCTTTTCCTGATTGGGCCTGCCCTCTAGAAGTGTGTAGAGGTCAACTCTGTCGATGCGTTTTCCATTTCGGTAAATTTCGATATTTCGCAGTGAACCGGTCGGGAGGATTCCCTTGGCTTCCACGAGCAGAGTTTGGACGGTAGAAAGGGAGGGGAGGTTGTAAATCCCCGGAGCTTTCGCCTCACCCGTAAGGATTACCTGGATCGTCGAAAATTTTCTAATGTTTATCGTCGCTTTGATGCCGGGAAAAGTTTTTTCTATGATCTTCGCCAGTTCTTTTTTGACTTCACCAAATTCCCTGTTCGCCACGTTTTTAG
>JAOZOG010000330.1 GCA_029933395.1 Sulfurovaceae bacterium
AGATATCGGGCTCCACATTGATGGAGACAGAGAAAGCGAGTCGCGCAAACATTCCGGAGCTGTACATTTTGACAGGTTGATGAATGAAGTCACCGATATCGGCAAACTCCAGTATCGCTTCCATCTTGCTATCCATCTCTTTGTCGCTGAATCCCATCAGGGTCCCATTGAGATAGATATTCTCCAAACCGGTCATCTCCGGATTGAAGCCTGCACCAAGCTCCAGCAATGATGCGATGCGCCCTTTGATTTCAATCGTGCCGGAACTGGGTGTCAAGACACCGGTGATCATCTTGAGCAGTGTTGATTTGCCTGCACCGTTTTTACCGATGATGCCGACAGTCTCCCCTTTACGTATCTCGATATCGACATTTTTCATCGCATAAAAATCCCGATGGTAGGATTTTCGGAAGGGGCTGAGCGCTTCCTTGAAACGATCCTGCGGCTTATCGTAGAGGGGATAGATTTTTGTCAGATTATGGATACTGATCGCCATTTCATCTTTCATTTAGAGCACATCCGAAAAGTGAGGTCTCAGCCTGGAAAATGTCAGACTTCCGATGATGAAAATCACCAATGTGACACCCCAGTAATAGAGTGTCATCTGCATATCCTCCCAGAACCAGTGGTGATAGATCATACTGTTTCGATATCCCTCGATAATGTATACAAGAGGGTTGAGTTTGATCAGAAAATGGAACTGCTCCGGTATCATTTTTATCGACCAGAAGATAGGTGTCAGCCAGAATCCAAACTGTATGATGACAGAGATGAGCTGTCCCATATCACGAAAGAAGACGACAACCGAAGAGGTGAACCAAGAGAGGCCCAGAAGAAGTACAGAAAGGGCAAAAAGATAATAGATGATCTGTAGCCAGTAGATCTCCGGTGTATAGCCATAGTAGAGAAACATCGCAAACATGAAGAAAATAAAAAAGATGTGAACTACCAGTGCCGAAAGAAGTTTGATTACCGGCAGAAGACTCACCCGGAAGACAATCTTCTTGACCAGAAAACTGTTTTCCAGAACGCTGTTGGTACCGTTGGCAAGGCCGTCAGCAAAAAAGAACCAGGGAAACATACCCGCAACCAGCCAGAGAATAAAGGGAAAGTCGTCGACTGGCTGGGATTTGAAACCGACCTGAAAGACAAACCAGAAGACTGCGATGGTAGCTGTAGGCTGAATAAAAGCCCATAGAACACCGAGCGCATTTCCCAGATATCTCTGCTTGAAATCATTTTTGGTCAATTTCCAGAGAAGTTTTCGGCTCTCCCAGATTGCTGTCAAAAATCCAAACAAAGTGGTACCTATTTCTCTGTATTGTTTTTCAGGATAATCTGGAGGCACTCTTTGAGTGAATCACGCCAGTAGGGAATCGTCATCTGGTAGTCTCTTTTGATTTTGGATTTGCTCAGGAGGCTGTAGTAGGGACGCTTCGCGGGGGTAGGGTACTCTTCTGTATCGATTGGATTGACCTTGCATTCGATATCGGCAAGTTCGAAAATCGTTTTGGCGAAATCATACCAGGAGCATCCGCCCTCATTGCTGAAGTGGTAGATTTCAATTTTCTCCTGCGACTTTCTGGGATGCTTGATAATATGCAGAATCGCTTTGGCCAGGTCCCTGGCATAGGTGGGTGTGCCGACCTGGTCACTGATGAGGTCGAGTTCATCCCTCTCTTTGCAGAGTCTGAGCATCGTTTTAACAAAATTGCTGCCAAAACTGCTGTAGACCCAGGAGGTTCGGATGATGATCGTATTCCTGGGATTGACCTGTTCGATCTCGTGCTCTCCGGCCAGTTTTGTTTTGCTGTAGATTCCCTGGGGATTGCTGGGGTCATCCTCTGTGTAGGGTTTGTGAGAAGTGCCGTCATAAACATAATCAGTTGAGATATGGATCAGTCCGGCATCTTTTTCTTTCGCGATCAGTGCCAGATGTTTCACCGCTTCACGATTGAGCGCATCTGCCAGTTCCAGATCCTCTTCGGCTTTATCGACAGCCGTATAGGCGGCGCAGTTGATGATAAGGTCAATATCATTTTTTTCGACAAATGCTTTAACAGACTGGTGGTCAGTTACATTAAGAGCGGATTTGTCAGTAAAAAAGAATTTTAGATCACTGATATCGACAAGTTGTTTTTCGACAAGATACTGGAGTTCGCTGCCCAACTGCCCCCCTGAGCCGGTTACTAGAATATTAGTCATAAAGGTTTTCTCCATATATGAAAATGTCAGCATCTGTGAGTAGTGGCTGGTTTTTATCTTTCTCAGAGAGATTGAGGAGGTTTGTATCGATTTTCCAGTCGATACCGATAGCCGGATCATTATAGGCGATACCTCTGTCATCTTCGGGCGAGTAGTAGTTATCCGTCTTATAGACAAAGACGGTATCATCTTCCAGTACCAGGAAGGCGTGTGCAAATCCTCGGGGAATGAAGAGCTGTCGTTTGTTCTCTTCGTTCAATTCAACGGAGACATATCTTCCAAA
>JAOZOG010000331.1 GCA_029933395.1 Sulfurovaceae bacterium
GAGCGGAAAGCTCGTTGAGTGTGTAGCGTTTTTTAGTTTTCATACAGGTATTATGTCGTATATATTATTAAATATCTATTAAACAAGATTCTCTTCTTCTTTTCTATAGGCATTATGCCGCCAATGAAGACAGCATCAGTTTATCGCGATGTTGAACTGCTTGGTATAGTATCCCTGCTGATCCCTTGTGCTGCTATAGGTGGGGATGATTGCCTCCCGCTTCTTTCGCTTACTCTTGCCGATATGCAGCACACCGCGTACATTGACACGGAGATTTTGAATGCCGTTTGGTGCGGTCAGTCTGACAGAAAAACCTTTTGCAGTACCGTAGGGCCATCCGCCATCCTGCCATCCTTCTATGACATAGTACTTGCTATAGATGTTGCCACCTGTGATAGAGCTGTAGAGTTTGGACGGAGGTGTATATCCCTTGAGTGAGCTAAAATTGCTATAGAGCCCTTCGCCACTCATAGATATCATATCCGGAAAGGAGAGTGTCAAGCCGCCCATTCTCGCCTTTGCGTGTTTGTTGACCATCACTGCCTTGATGAGAAAAGACTCCCCTGCCCTGACATTCCTGGGATAGGATACGGCGATTGAGATGCCGTTTTCTTCGAAATTGATGGTCTGCTCCTGAGATGCAGAGGCAGTAGTGTTTGATGCTGCGCCGGTACTGCCGGTAGGTACGAGGTATTTGCCACTGATCCAGCCTCTGTTCGTACGGGCCCATTTACCAGAGAAACTATAGACGCATACCTGATCACCCTGACTGACTCTGCCGAGGATATTGCTGGGTACTCCCGGCTGATCTCTGACATTGAGTTGGATCGTATTGACTCTATAGGGTGTACATTTTGGAGTAGCTGCCGCTCTTTTTTTTGCTTCTTCGGCGGCTCTTCTCGCTTCTTCTTCCGCTCTCTCTTTTTCCTCTTTTTCTCTACGCAACCTTTCTGCTTCAGCACGCTGTTCGGCTTTGAGACGCTCTATCTCTTCACGCTCCCTCTTCAATCTCTCTGCCTCCTGTGCCAGCTTCTGCTTCTCCAGCTCTTCCCTCTCTCGCTTGAGTCTTTCTGCTTCCTCTTTTTGTTTCTGTTTTTCAAGCTCTCTTTTTTGTGCCTTCGATGTATCGCTCTCATCATTGTGGGCAATACTTTGGCTTTCGATTGCAGTTGGAGTCTCTGTCTGACTTGACTCCTTGATATTGCTTTTTGATACGATACCTGCCATAGGTGAAGACGATTTCGAACTATCCATATCCATTAAAATATAGATGATCCCGCTGACCAGCAGAATAATGATGGTGATAAAGGCAGCAACAAGACCGGTTCTACTATTGCCTGCGGATTGTCCTGTATCTTCTTTGCCCGGCTTGCTTATGGGACCTGGATCCGAATCAATCACTGCATCTCCCAGTAATGCCTTCTGAAACTCTGACACAGAGGAGAAACGATCCGTTGCCCTGATGTGCAGTGCCTTTTTGACAGCATGTAGAAGTTTTTGGCTGTATTTTCCTTTGTACGTTTCGGTAAAGTCTCCGATGGGATCTGGATCATTATTGAGCATCGCAGTCTGCCTGTGTGCGGCACCCGAAGGCACTTTTCCTGTGATCATTCGATAGAAGACCGCACCGAGCGCATAGATATCGGCTGAGGCGTTCTGTTTGTTATTGACAGTGTACTGTTCGGGAGCAGAGTAGCCCTCTTTGACAATAGATGAGATATTTTTGGACTCTTCTGCGATGGCATCTCTGGCAGCGCCGAAGTCTATCAGTATGGGCATACCGTCTTTTTTCAGATAGATATTGTCCGGGGCGATATCTCTATGCAGAAAGCCCTGCTCGTGGATATACTTGGTACCCTCCAGGATCGGCATCATCACCGAGAGGATCTCCTCTTCGCTCATTGTACCTTTTCGGGCCAGATATGCCTTGAGTGTCTCACCTTCCGCATACTCCATCACAAAATAGGCAGTGTTGTTGGCTCTGAAAAATCGAATGACTTTGACGATATTGGGATGGCGCATCTTCGCAAGCAGCTGCGCCTCTTCACTGAAGCGTTTGAGCAGATGTTCGTAGCTCTGCGTATCCTTGGTATAGGCGGCGACTGTCACGCCATCACTTTGCCTGCTCGCCATATCCTGTGGGAGAAACTCTTTAATGACGACTTTATACTTGAGGCTGATATCCCTGGCGAGATACGTGATCCCGAAGCCACCCTGCCCCAGGACACTGAGGATTTCATATTCGTTTTGGAGGATTTGTCCATTTGATAATGCATTTCCCATATTTATCCTTTAAAAACTTTACATATATTTCAGTCAGTTATATATCTTACTTTCGTATCTATTGACTGCTGAAATGTTGGGCCCGGGTCGGCTCCTCCCAATAAATCTTTTACTACCATGCATTGCACTTCACTATTAGATACTGGAAGATGATTATCAGGTGTAGAGCATTGTTTATCTCTTGTAACCTCATCAA
>JAOZOG010000332.1 GCA_029933395.1 Sulfurovaceae bacterium
AATCAATACTGTCATTCTGGCGCTCTATCTCGTAGCCACAGGCCGGAAGCGCTATGTGCTCATCGTGTCGGACACGGCTCACCAGGCCGAGGCGCTGATTGCCGATATCCAGTCTCTTGTCGACGAGTCCGGGCTTGGCCTGAAGGTAGAGAGATCGATTACAGGAGAGATAGAGCTTGTCGTTGACGGCAGATCGTCCTACATCGTAGGCAAAGGCGCTGGCTCCAGTATGAGGGGAATCAAGCGCGGGCGAATGCGGCCCGACCTTGTCATTACCGACGACCTGATGAACGATATGGTGGCTCAGAACAGGTTACGATCCGAAAGGCTGAAGCGCTGGGTCTTTCAGGTTTTGATGCCTTCGATGGAACCGGGCGCTCCGCTGTGGAACGTCGGCACTCCGCTCTCCCAGGGTGATGTTTTCAGCTATATGTGCGACAACTATCCTACCCTTGAAATACCGATATCCGATGACGTATGGCCTGACAGGTTCCCTCCTGAATGGATAGACAGGAAGAGGGACGAATACAGCAAGGCGGGTATGTTGAGAGCCTGGAAAAGCGAGTTCGAATTGATCCTGACAGACAGCGAAACGAGAGTGTTCGATACGTCCAGAATCAACATCGTAGACGAATCCTCCCTGCCTGGTTCCCTGAGCTGGTATTGCACGCTCGACGGTGCCTTCAGCGAAGCGCAGAGCGCCGATTACAGCGCTTTCGCAGTCGTGGGTATCGATGCCTATGGCAGATGGTACGTGGCTCCATACGGCCTTCGGAGCGGTATCGACAGGGTGATCGACAGGCTCTTCGAGCTTCAGTCCCGCTACGGCTTCCTGGAGGCAGGGATCGAGAAGGGATCGTTCAGGCTGGCGGTACAGCACGAGATAGAGAGACGGATGATCGACTACCAGCAATATTTCACGGTCAACGAGCTCAATACCACAGGCTCCAAGATAAGCCGCATCAAGGCACTGGTTCCGGTCGTCAACGGAGGACGGCTCACGATCGTCGATACAGGTGAGGATGCCGAGCTCCTGATGGAGCAGCTGGAGCTCACCGATTCGACCGCCTGCCTGGCATCGCACGACGACCATCTCGATGCGCTGTGCCAGATGATCCAGATGCCGCTTCACTACAACGAGGGAGCCATCCCGACACGTGAAGACTACGAGGGCTATATGGAACCACGGCCCAACCCTTATATATAAAGGATAACGATGAAAGATACCAGAATACTCGATTTTCTCAACTCGACACTGAGCGGGGCGGATTCGTACCACAACGAGGCACTGGGTCCGGTAGCGGACAGCAGAAACGCCTACCAGGGTCTTCCCTACGGCAACGAGGTGGAAGGCAGGAGCGCCATCGTCAGCAAGGACATACAGCGGACGGTACAGGGTGCTCTGCCATCGATCGTGGAGCCGTTTCTCGGAGACGAGATCGTCAGTATCGAGAGCGAGATACCGAGCCAGAAGGATAGCTGCAGGAAGGCCGAAGCTCTCATCAACTACCAGTGGAGCAGGAAACATCGGCCTCTGGAGCTGATGGAGACGATAGCCGTCAATCTGATGGTGGACGGAACCGCCTGGGTGATGACGGGATGGGATGCCGAAGGATACCCGACGCTGAGCGTGGTTCCCTTCGAGAGCGTGATACCCGACCCTGCCGCTACGAAACCCGAAGAGATGCGCTTCGTCATCTACCGCCGAAAGGTGAGCGTGTCGGAGATACTCTCGAATCCGGAGTGGTTCGGAAAGCAATCGAAGCAGAGTCTCCAGGTGTTGATGCCGGATACGGAGAGCGAATACGACCCAAGACCGGAACCAGGCAGGCAGGACGACTACAACCCTGACGACAGGGCGCTGGAGAAGCTGGAGCTCTTCGAATATTACGGATGGTACGACATGGACGGTGACGGCATAGCGGAGCCTGTGCTGGCCATCTGGCACAAGGACAAGCTGCTGAAGATGGTCGAGAGCCCTTTCCCGTTCGGTCCCATACCGTTCGATACCGCCGTCTATGTCAGGAAGCCCTTCACGATCTACGGAGCCACGATCGAGGAGCTCCTGGGAGACTATCAGAGACTTCGTACAAGCATCACCAGAGGGATCGTCGACAATATGAGCAACAGCAACAGCGGGACGAAATTCATCCGTAAAGGCTCTCTGGACGCTGTCAACTGGAACAGGCTTCGACGCGGTGAGCCGTATGTCGAAATCAACGCACCTTCACAGATGCATGCGGACGCTCTGATATACGACGGAAACTTCAACCCGATACCCCAGACGATGTTCGCACTGTCGGAAGAGATACTGAAGGAGGAGGAGAATCTATCCGGCATTACCCGGTACGCCATTGGTTCCGATTCACGCTCCCTCAACCAGACAGCCACGGGCATCGGCATCATCTCCTCGATGAGCCAGAGAAGGCTGATCTACATCACCAGACACCTGGCATCCATGATGGAG
>JAOZOG010000333.1:0-1153 GCA_029933395.1 Sulfurovaceae bacterium
ATCGATGACGACCGTCTTGTCGTCGGGTCGGCCAATCTTGATCCCAGATCCAACAAGCTCAATACCGAGCTGATTCTTCTCATCGATTCTCCCATTCTGGCCAGGGAAAAATGGCATATTGTCGGAAAGCTTCTCAACGAAGAGAATTTTTACCGACTCTCGTGGGGAGTGTGTCCTTCATCTTCCGCAAGCGAGGACGGCTTGGAGCAGGGGCCCCTCTGGCATACCATCGAGAATGGCAAAGAGAAGCTCTTTTGTTCTCCGCCTCAGTCCGGATTTTGGAGGACTCTGGGTACGGACCTCCTCTCGTTTCTGCCGATAGAGGGCTACCTTTAGCCCATACGACGCAAATCAGTTAATTAATTAAATTGATAAATTTATAGAAATTAATTAATAAAATATATCTTAACTGCTTTAATATGCTTTAATATGCCCTATTTGCGGCCTTTGCGGGCTTATTTTTGACAAAAAATAGGCCTTTGATGCTATACTGACAGTGTAAAAATTTTATTTAAGGAAGAAGCATGACAAAAGCAGAATTTGTTGAGTTGGTACAGGAAGTAGGCGGATATGATACAAAAGCAGCAGCTGAAAAAGCGGTCAAAGCATTTACGGATGCAATAACAGCAGCGCTCGTGAAAAAAGAGAGCGTATCGCTTGTTGGCTTTGGTACATTTTCAACAGTAGATGTACCGGAAAAAACCGGTAAAGTCCCTGGCACCGACAAAACCTATACAAAAGCAGCACATACTGCTCCAAAGTTCAAGATCGGTAAAACACTCAAAGACGCAGTGGCAGGCTGATTTTTTCGCTTTATACGATGGGCACCCGCCCATCGTTTACTTTTGACCCTCAATATTTATCCCATCTATTTTATTCGTACCTATTCAAAAATTTGATTGACACCTTGCTGTAAACTTCACTGGGTTATACTATCGACTATCTAAAGCAGCAGGAAAATGATAATGAAACTATTGGATGCAATCGGCTTGGGTGTCGCCGGAAATTTTGCGCACCATCTGGAGCAGGCTGGCGAATTGAAAGACTTTGAAAATGTCAAGACCAAAGAGCCCGATGCCCCCAAAGGAATCTTTCCTTTTTATCTGCCCGGACATGAAAGTTTCCTGGGTATCTATCCTGTCGAGAGAGAGAC
>JAOZOG010000333.1:1253-2467 GCA_029933395.1 Sulfurovaceae bacterium
TGCATGAGTATGGTGTCGAAACCCCTCTGCTCGGGTACTCCTATTTTTATGAAAAACTTGTCGATTGGCTCATTGAAAAGATGAATAATCAGGAGGATTTCGGACCGCTTGAGGATATCGGTATGCATCTGAGAGATTGCAACTATCCATCTGAAGCGCTGATCACGATCGGAGCAACTGCCTATGCCGATTTTGGAGAGAAACACTATCTTCAGAGCGGGGATGAGATATTCGTGGTCACATACGATGAGCGCTACAGCAAGGGGGATATTGAAAATTCCGAAGATAAAGTAATATTGCACCAGAAGGTACTATAAGATGAAATACAGCATTTTTTTTCTTGCCACACTTTTTCTGTTCACCGGTTGCAACCAGGAGGGGAGTCAATCGGTCAAAATGGTAAACGATACCTATCACAAGGTGCCTACCGGATTTACCACCTCGACTGCTCCGATACGCAAAAGCAGAGAAGAGAGAGAAGATAACTACAAAAAAGAGCTGGAGCTGGCAAAACTCAAGAGCGAAGAGAATCTCCGAATCGCCAAAATCGAAGCGGAAGCGAAGGAGGAGGTGAAGCGTATCGAATCCGAAGCTCTGAAAGCGAAAGTTATCGCCGCCAAAGAGGTGCACCTGCAGGCGCAGAAGACACAAAAAGAGATCGCCGTCACCAAAGAGCAGAGGTTGGCACAGACAAAAGAGAAGGACCTCTTCTTCTATATGATCGTTACAGCTGTCGTAGCCGGTATTATTCTCATTGTCCTTCTGGTATGGTATTTGATGCATTTGAAGAACAAAGCGGCAGAGCTTAAAATGCACGAAGACAAACTCAAGCACGAAGCGATGATGGAGGCAAGCAGGCAGCATCATGAAAAGATCGGACGGGTATTGGAGATCATCGCGGATGAGAATACAGATCAGCAGGTCAAACATAAATTGATCGGTGTACTTGGCGAACAGATGCCAAATCAAAATCTGATCAGTTATGATCCTGAGATTTCAGGAGCGGATGAGCCGGAAGAGGAAGATGTGATCGAGAATGAGGATGAAGAGGTGAAAAAGGAAGACCCGGAAAAATAGAAATTAAATTTTGCCGTAGGGTGCTGTGTCCCCACAGCACCGCCCGGCTACTCTCCCTTGAACCACCCCTTGACACGATCAAAAGCACTCTCCAGTGTACTCTTGTGCGGGCTGCTCTCTACCCCAAAACTCTTCTG
>JAOZOG010000069.1 GCA_029933395.1 Sulfurovaceae bacterium
TTCGAGTGCGACAACTTGGCTTCAATAGAAATATCACTATTTCCGTGCTCCTGATCACATTGTCTTCAAGCCTGCTCTTTCCAGGCAACACAAAAAATTTCGATCCTGAGCCCTGGAAAAGTCTCTTTTTTTCAGACTATACGGCAATTAAAAAGAGTGAAGCATTTATAAGATATTTTGCCGAACATCGATCTGATTTTGGGAACGTACTGTTCGATGAAGCCTGTTCGGCTCTCTTTGTCAAGCAGATGGGGAGTAGTGAATATGGGTACTTGAATGATTTTCCCGAGGAGCATAAGCGCCTTGCCGATACCATTATCTTCTATGGAAATAAAAATTCCTTCAAAGTACCTATTCTCAAAAAAGCTGAAAAGATTATCGCACATAACGATTTGAATTATTTATATAGAGTCAAAGGTACAAATATTCTTCTTGCAACAAATCGGCTACTCCCCAAAACTCCCATTCTTTATGCGGACATAAATGGGTACTAAATTTAACCGTTGGTTCTGACTAGCGAGCCAATATCTTGTGATAATCAAAAAATGACTTCTGCACTGTATAGCCAAATGAGATATAGGTGTTAAGAATCCCCAGGTTGGAAGCGGAGATCATCGTATCCATTCGTCTGACACCCTTGCTCTGCAGGTCTGTCATCAATGTTGAAAAGAAGTAGAGCGTCATCATCCCATAACCCTCTTTACTGCCACCAAGAATAAGATCGACCTTGTTGTCTTCAAGTGTATAGAACTGAAAAGAGATCACTTCATCATTCTGCCGATAAACATAGACTTTTTTCCCTTGCTCTATCAGATCAAGGATCCAATTGGCATAGCGTGCCCTGGACTTTTCGATATCAAGGAAGGGATCTTCGTGAAAACGACTGTAATTGAAACTGTGATAGGCGATATCTTGAAGCTGCTCGATATCCTCTTCATTGATCTGGTCATCGATTTCAAGGTCGTTGCGATAGATTTTGGAAAAGTCGATCTTTTTGATTTTGGTCAGCTTGATCTGCAGGGATGCTTCGGCGATATAGTAACCATTTTCGAAAAGTACCTTCTTGGCGACCTGATCATTCGAATCCTGCCGGAAATAGACCAATGCATCACCCTCCAGGGTTTTCTCGAATTCGACAAGGAGCCGGTTGAGGTCTTCGGCATTTTGATATGCCACATCCATAATCTCTCTGGTATCCATCCCGAAACTTTTTGCATCCCAGGGTGTATATCTATAGTTCAAATGTGAATCATTAATAGTGATCGTTTCCATCATCTTCTCCTTATTTTTTTGAATCTGTCGCCAAAGTTCGTCTGATCGACAATTGTTATTTTGGTTGGTATTTTATAGGAATCAAGCTTATCTTTACAAAATCTCCTGATTGCCTTCTTGGCTTCGCGCTTGTCTATCTCTGTTTTGGGCACCACCTCTACGGCAACACTCTGCCCGGTGATCTGATTCTCTTCACCAAAAACCATCACATCACTAAACTCATCCATCTCAAGCAGGACGGACTCTACTTCGGAAGGAAGCACTTTTTCCCCTCCAACATTGATGATCTCTTTGTTTCTACCGATGATTTTGATATATCCATCTTCGCTTGTCTCTACAAGATCACCGGTCTTGAACCACCCATCCTCTGTGAAGCTCTCCATAGAAGCGTTAAGATAGCCCAGCACCTGCGTCTTGCTCTTTAGCCAGAGTTCACCGTCGATTACTTTGTGCTCCAGGTTGGGGTCATCAAATTTCATAAAAAGACTGTCATTCGATCGACTTGTCACTTTGATGGCATTGGTTTCACTGGTACCGAACTTTTGCTGCAGCTCAATATTGGGGAAAATTTTTCTCAGTCTAAGCAGAAGAGACTCAGGCATTGGCTCTGCACCAAAAGCAATGATCTTCAAGGAACTCAGATCATATTTATGATGCAGACCACTCAGAAGCAACAGGTTCAAAAAAGTGGGTGAAGAGGGCAAAACATTAACGAGGTGTTTCTCTATCAGCCTGCTTATCTCTTCAGGCTGCCTGGAGGCTGGGATCGTGATCGTTCCGCCGATCGAAAAGATCCTCAGCATCGTATCGATACCGCCGATATGATCAAAAGTCAGGAAGATCAGCGTATTGATCTCTTTTTGTTTTTTGCCTCTGTAGCCATCCATCAATCTATCAAGGTCATGTAGCATTGCCTTGGGTTTGCCGGTCGACCCACTGCTGAAGAGCACCAGTCCCGACTTTTTTTCAGAGACGAGCCTGCTGATATAATCATGCTTTTGACTGTCACCTTGAAATTGAAGTTTTCTGCCTCTGAACTCCCCATCTTCGGTCGTAAATATCCAATCCACTTCCGCACTCTCAATGCGGTTGGCAATCTCTTCGGGAGCGGTAGTGATGATGGGCACGATAATATTTTGATTCTCTGCGAGAGCGAAAAAAAGTGCGATTGCTTCAAAGGTATAATCGGAATTGATCGCAACAACGGAGCCGCTCTTGATGCCGCTCTTCCCGATGATCTGAATGTAGTGATTGATACGCTTATAAAGGTCGGTATAACTGTATAGATTATCCCTGTAGATAATGGCTCTTCTGTCTGCCATCTCCACAAAGCTGTCGATCATCCAACAGTGGTGCGCCATTGATCAGCTGACTCCGCCGAGATAGATCACCTGTCCTGTGATAAAATTACTCTCTTCATCGATCAGAAAATCACACAGATGGGAGACATCTTTCATTTCACCGATCCGCTTGATCGATTGTTGATTGAGAATGCCCTCCAACTTCTCCTTGGGAACACGGTTGATCATATCGGTCCAGACCGGGGTAGACCCGAGTGCATTGACCGTGATACCATACTCTGCCACCTCCTTGGCGGCAATTTGCGTGAGGTTTTCAACTGCTGCCTTGCTGGCTGCATACGCTGCCTCCCCTTCCCACTTCAGAGGTGTTGCGATACTGGCAAAATTGACGATACGGCCATACTTCTTTTTGAGCATTACTTTGGACACCTCTCTCAAAAACAGAAAAGTTCCAAAATAGTTGGCTTCCGTCGTCTCTTTGATCGTTTTGTATGGCGTCAGCAGGATATGATTCATCGAAGCGGCACCGGCATTGTTGAGCAGGACATCTATCTTTTTGAACTCTTTTTTGACATCCCTGATCATAGAGATCACTGCCTTCTCATCAGCGACATCCAACATAAAGTGGCGATAGTTCGGGTCTTCGATACTCCCCTCTCCTCTACTGCAGCCAATTACAGTCAATCCTTTGCTCAGGTAATACTCGGCAAGGTATTTTCCTATACCCTTTCTGGTACCGGTGATGACCATAATTTCATTTTTCACCCGCCTACTCCTTGATCAACAATTCGATATACTCTGTCAAACTCTCGACGCTGCCGAAAGGGGACCGGTGCTGACTCATCGCTTTCTCATCCGCCAATGTTACTTCTTTGCCAAAGTCATCATGGATCGCTTCCTCCAGATCTGAAATCAATGATACCAGCGCCAGACTGTCGAGCGCTCCCTCTTCCCCGAATATCTTTGTCTCTTTGGTGGGGTTTTCCAGACTTTCGCTCTCTATATCATCGTTGAGGTCCTGGAGCGCTTCGATAATAATCGCCTCAATTTGATTCTTCATAATCCCTCTTCCTTTTGCAAACTTACTGTAATAGTATACCATCTCAAACGTTTTATTGACGTTAATTCTTATAAGTCAAACTATTTCTCTTTTAATATTATCAAGATGCCCATTTTTATTGCTTTATTATATATCAGATGATATTTTGTCTCCCTGAAACCCCGATATCTGGGATCGGCTATCATAGTCTTTTTTCAGTTTGGCGGTGAAAATAACCGATATACTTACGGTATTTGAAAATAGCAAGGAAAACGGATAAATACCGATGCAAAAAAGCAAAATACTGCATATTTTTAATGATCAGAAGAAATTTTCTAAAGATTTTTTTGATTTTTTATTGAAACACAATTTTGATCTCTCCCGTCACTCCCTCTTTCATTACGGAAAAAAAGACCCTTATTATGCCAAATTTGGTATGCCATACCTCTTCAGCAGTTATTTTTCTGTCTGGAAACACTTCAAACTTCTAAGGATGATGTTTGACAATGAGAAGATCATCGTTCACTCTCTGGCCTCACCCTGGCTTCTACTCTATCTCTTTTTTTTTCCAAGCCTCGGACAGAAAGTTCACTGGGCCATTTGGGGGAAAGATCTCTACTACTACAGGCTTTTGGAGAAAAAACACCTTCATCACCATATCTATGAATTTTTCAGGAAAAAAGTCTTCAAAATCATCGGAAATACACTGGTTTACGTCAAGGGAGACTATGAACTGGCTCAACAGTGGTACGGCGTCAAGGGCAAAAATTACGACTGCTTCATGTACCCCAGCAATCTTCACAAAGAAATTGACATAAAACCCAGGAAACACACTACAGTCAATATCCAAATAGGAAACTCTGCAGAGAAAAGCAATAATCATTTTGATGTTTTTGACAGGCTGCTGAAATATAAAGAAGACAATATCCGAATCTTTGCTCCACTCTCCTATGGCGACCAGGAGTATGCCCGAAAGGTCATTGCAAAGGGCAAGGCACTCTTTGGTGAAAAGTTTGTCCCCTTGACGGAATTTATCCCCTACAATGAATACTTGGACTACCTGGGAACGATCGATATCGTCATCTTTGGACACCAAAGACAACAGGCGCTTGGCAACAGTATCATACTGCTTGGCCTGGGCAAAAAGGTCTATATGCGAAACGATATTACGACTTGGGAGTTTTTTCACGATATAAGTGTAAAAGTGTATAATATTGAAAATATTGATCTAAGGCCGCTGGATGAGTTCACCAAAAGGCAAAACAGAGAGAACATTAAAGCCTACTTTTCCGAAGAGAGATTGGTGGCCCAGCTGAAGAAGCTGTTTGACAAGAAAGAAGAGGAAGAATGATCGACTTTAACAAACCACCGCTTGTGGGTAATGAAGAAAAATATGTGCTGGAATCTATCAAAAGTCCCAAGATATCAGGTGACGGGCAGTTCTCAAAACGCTGCCATCGATGGTTCGAAGAGCAATTGGGGTGCAAAAAAGCGCTACTGACAACCTCCTGCACCCATGCGCTTGAAATGGCAGCACTGCTGATCGATATTCAGGAGGGCGATGAAGTCATTATGCCATCTTATACATTCGTCTCGACTGCCAACGCTTTCGCATTGCGAGGCGCCAAAATCGTTTTTGTCGATATCCGGCCCGATACGATGAATATCGACGAAACAAAGATAGAGGCAGCGATCACACCCAAAACCAAAGTGATCGTTCCGGTCCATTATGCCGGAGTCGGCTGTGAAATGGATACGATCATGGCACTGGCTGATAAATATCATCTCTTTGTCGTAGAAGATGCGGCCCAGGGAATGATGAGCAGCTACAAAGAAAAGCCCCTGGGAACGATAGGTGATTTTGGCACATTCAGTTTTCATGAAACCAAGAACTATACCAGCGGCGGAGAAGGCGGACTGCTTATCATCAACAATGAGCGTTTTACCGAGAGGGCGGAGATCATTCGTGAAAAAGGAACAAACCGAAGCGCATTTTTCAGAGGGATGGTCGACAAGTACTCCTGGGTCGATATCGGCAGCAGTTACCTGATGAACGATATGAGTGCCGCCTACCTCTGGGGGCAGCTGGTGGAAGCTGAAAAGATCAAAGAGAACAGACTGAAGAGCTGGAAGAATTACTATGAAGGATTGCAGGATCTGGCAGACAAAGGCTTGATAGAACTTCCTATCATACCAGAGCACTGCGAACAGAACGGCCATATGTTCTATATCAAAGTCAAAGACCTGAAAGAGAGAACAGCACTGCTTGAATATCTCAACCAGCGTGATATCGGAGCCGTTTTCCACTATATTCCGCTCCACTCCGCACCTGCCGGTCTGAAGCTCGGCAGATTCGAGGGAGAGGACCGATATACTACAGTCGAAAGCGAACGCCTGATCAGACTTCCGCTCTATTATGGTTTAAAACCTGCTGATCAGGAGTTTATCCTCCAATCGATCTACGACTTTTACAAGACAGCCTGATGCTCAAAAAGTTTGCTAGATATATCGGAAATATTCTGGTATTGATATCATTCTATTTTATCATCAAAATTCTCTTGGAGAATTACCAAAAAATCCATATTGATTTTACTCCTTATACGCTGCTGGTAATAGCAATCGGCATTGTCGGTATATGGATAGGAACAATGGGTATCTCATTGGGATGGTATTTTCAACTCAAAGAAAAATACCCCAAAATCACCTTTTTTACCTCCTGTTTCATCGTCTGCTTTTCTCAGATCGGAAAGTATCTGCCGGGCAATGTGGGCCACTTCATCGGCAGAGGCGTAATGGTGCAGCATATCGTCTCCAAAAGTGATATTGTCTACTCGCTTTTTGTAGAAAATATCGTCTTGTTGATCGTGGCGGTCGCTTTTGGTACCGGTTATCTCTTCTTTGTCGACATCGATTACTACTTCAGTTTTGGCGAACTGCTGCTGGTGTTGCTGGGCATCGTCGCTGTTGCTGTCACAGGTATCTATCTGGTCAAAAAAAAGATAGCGCTCTACCATCTCTCTCCGGCCACCGTCGCAAAACTCTTTGTACTCGCCATCCTCTCGACACTCTTTGGCGGACTGGTGATCGATCTGCTGGCTGGACTCTTCGAGACGGGAAGCAACGTGAGCTATCTGCAATATACCGCAGGGTTTGCGCTGGCATTTCTGGCAGGATTTGTGATACCGGGTGCCCCGGGGGGGATCGGTATCCGGGAGTACTCTTTCGTGCTTCTGTTTCAAAATCAACTGGGAGAGGGTGTTGCCCTCCAGATTATCTTACTCTTCAGACTGATCAGTATCATCGGCGATATTTCCGTATTCCTGGCTGTTTATCTTATCAAAAAGCGCTCCTTTGAAGCGATTGGAATCAGATCAACCACGAAAGAATCTTCTGCAGTCTACTCCAAAGAAAAACACTCGAAACAGAGAGTGGGAAGCTGATGGATTTTTATTTGCAACGAATATCAAAGCTTGCAGCAGAGAGGACAAAAAAGGATCTTTCACTCTTTGATTTTTTGATGATCGGTATCATTACAATCAGCGTCTTTTCCCTGCTCTTTTTGATGGGTGGACTCTTTCGCGTCGACTTGGTGCTCATCTCAAGCCTGCTTGCCCTAGCGCTTATTGTTCATTTTTTCTACGTGCCAACAGTAACAAATATCACAAAGAGTAAACATTTTATTCCCATAGCCATACTGCTCTTTGCTGCACTCTTTTTCCGCAGTGAACCCTATCAGTACATTATCGGCGGGCAGGATGAGGGAATCTATGTCAACATGTCCAAAGCTTTCAAGCAGAGCGGTGAAGTATTTCAGTACGACAAAATCCGGCAGGAGATCTTCGATCCGGATCTGCGCAGGCATTATGATGAAGCAAATATCCGCTATGAACACCACGAAACCGGAAAGTTCGAGGGGCACTATCTGGGCGGTGTCTATGTTGCCGATGCCGATCTCTCCAAATATGTTTTTCAATTTTACCATCTCCATCCGCTCTGGCTGGCAATCTTCGATTCCGTTTTTGGAGAACGCAATGCAGGATATGCCCTTGTACTCTTTTCTCTGATTTCGATTCTTTCTATCTATCTGCTCGCTTTCGAGACGACAGGCAGCAGAGCTGCATCGTTTGCAGCCGGTGCGCTGCTCGCAGTCAACCCTCTGCATGCATTCTTCTCCAAATTTCCGGTAACAGAGGTGGTAGCGCTGGCATTCGCCGCCAGCTCCTTCTACTATCTATTGCGCTATTTCAACCTGACAAAAGAGAAAATCTATCGCAATGATTATCTTATCCTTTCGGCCCTCTTGATGGCAGGAATGTTTTTTACCCGTATCAGCGGTTTTATGTATTTGCCTTTTTTCTATCTTTTGCTTCTCTTCAATCAAATTTACACGCAAGATGAAAGAGCAAAGAAGACATTGACATATTATTTTGTCGGGATTTTTTTACTTTTTTCTCTCTCGGTTCTCTATGGGCTGACCTACTCCTATCCCTATGCTTCCGATATCTATCAAATGTCTTTTGGACGGTTTCTCGGCAAGGGCTGGAAATGGGAATTGGTACTTGCGCTCATCTTTCTGCTGCTGATCTATCTTTACATTCGTCACATTTCGGACTTCAAACAAAAAAGAGAGAGAATACAAAAGCTTATCTACTGGGGCAAAAGAACACTGCCTTTTCTCTATCTGATCGTTCTGGCGCTGGGATACTACAAAGTCTATCAACTCGGCTACACCGACAGATATATCGATGATGCATGGATCAACGGCGTCTGGAAACTCAACCATATCGGAGCAGATGCGATCTACTACTGGAGTGCCCATGTACTTTATGAGTATATTACACCTCTTCTGGCTTTTCTTTTTTTCTACCTCATCCTCTTCAGGATCAATGCTCTGAATATGGCTCAGACGCTGCTGCTTCTCTTTCTCTTTTTCTTTGTTGCCTACATTTCAATACTGCAGTGGAAAATCCCCTACCAGTACTACTATACGCGCTACCTCGTGAGTGAAGCGCTCCCCTACGCCATTCTCTTTACAGCCAGTGGGGTTACGGCGGTCAAATATGGGAAAAAGCTCTATTTTGCTCTGTTGATCATTGCGGGTCTTTACGCTATCAACGATTCCTGGACGCAGTTTCAGGGGAGCGAAGCAGATGGTGTCTACAATACTATCAAGAGAGTCACAGCGCCTGTCGATATCGATGACCTGATACTGACTGACGGCATGAACAGTGAAATCAAAATGGCACTCGTCTACTATGAGGGCAAAAACACCGTCTCGATCCAGGATGAAAAACTGGATTTTGTCACCGAAGAGATACTCGACAGATACAATGATATTTATGTGTTACTCTGGCACCCTTCCGAGCAGGATGTTTTGACAGAGGAGAGGGTCTTCTCCTACCGATTCGGTCTCTTTGAGCAGGAAAATCACCTCCCTGAAAAATATTACTATATTAAGAAAAAACTCTATCGTTACAAACTTGACAAGAAGAAATGGCTCAAAATTCTTCCCAAAGATACGCATAGGATACTGCTCAAGGACCCCACTCTGAAAAAAGAGGGCTTCTTTCCGGAAAGCGTCTGGACGACCGGCAAGGCAAAGATCAGCGGTTTCGATATGAATATCTCTGATGCCAATTACATGAAGATCTATGTCTATGGTGACAATCGTGCCTATGATTATGATCCTGCCAAGATGGGATTGGAAGTTTTTGTCGATGGGAAAAGAGTGAAATTCCATTCCCGAAAGTACAACTCCCTCTATTTCGACCTGGATGGCCAGAAAAGAGCCCATGAAGTCTCTATCCATACCAAGACGTTCAAGCCCAAAGATTTTGGCATGGGAAGTGACAGCAGAGATGTCGGAATCGATATCATATCCATCAGCTTCATAAAGGAGATCAAACTATGAAACTTATTATCCAAATCCCCTGTTACAACGAGGCAGAAACGCT
>JAOZOG010000334.1 GCA_029933395.1 Sulfurovaceae bacterium
ATATGTTCGCAGTTTCAACTTGGAACGTTTTAAAAATTCATGGGAGAAGATTATATTTGATAAAGAAGAGAGCAAATGAATATCTGGATTTTCAATCATTATGCTCAGACCGACGAATTCCCGGGTGGTACGAGACACTTCGATTTTGCCAAACGGTGGGTGGCGATGGGGCATTGTGTGACCATTTTCGCAGCGGGATTTCATTATACGCTTTTGCGTGATACGAAAGAGTACGGCAGGGGTGGTATCGGACGTGGGACAATCGATAATGTAGATTTCGTCTGGGTAAAGACTTTTCCATATGAAAAAAACGACTGGCGACGCATGGTGAATATTGTCTCCTATGCTTTGCGGTTGTTCTGGCGCATACCTGTGCTTGGACTTGAAAAGCCCGATTTCATCATCGGGTCGGTCGTGCATCCTTTTGCCCCGATTCTCGCCGCCCATTTTGCACGGCGGTACGATTCCGTTTTTTTTTACGAAATTCGGGATTTGTGGCCGCAGACTTTTATCGACATGAGGGTTTGGTCCGCATCGGGGTTGCCCGCGAGGTTTTTCAAATGGCTTGAAGGTATCAGTGTCCGGAGCAGCGATGCCATAGTGGCACTTTCTCCCCAAACGAAGGAGTACATAACGCGTGAATACGGCAAGCAGCGTATGATCTATATACCCAACGGAGTCGATCTGGCGTACTTTAGGGAAAATTTCGAGAGATATCGGGCATTTCTCGATCATCCGACGTTAAAGCGGTTGAAAGAACTCAACGATGCCGGTAAGTGTGTCGCGATGTTTACAGGAGCACTGGTGCAGTCGAACCGTCTGGATCTTCTGATCGAAACCGCCGAAAAGCTGAGGTCGGAGGAGATGCACCTGGTTATCGTGGGAAAAGGTATAGAGAAGAAGCGCCTCGAAGCGGAAGTGGCAAGACGGGGACTTGGAAATATCGAGTTTCTCGATCCGGTGGAAAAATACTTGGTTCCGGTCATGTTAAGTTACGCGGCGGTTTTGCTGTTAGTGCAGGGAAAGGTACAATGGGGTAGCACCAATAAACTGTTCGATTATCTGGCTGCAGGAAAGCCGATTGTCACTTCGCTTTACGTCATCCATAACAACATAGTAGAAAAGGCGGAGTGCGGATTGGCTGCGCGTGCTGGGGATGCGGTCGATCTAGCCGGAAAACTTGACACTATTGCTGGAATGGATAATAAAACACGAGAGAAATTTGGTCAAAATGCCATAAAATATGTAGAAGAGCACAACGATATTCGAAAACTGGCGGAAAAACTGTTTGCCGAAATGAAAGAAGTAAAAAGATGGAAAAGAAACAAGAGCAACTGAATCGAACTGGATGGCTGCTGGTGCTGATGATCCTGGCCTACGTTTTTGCGTTGGCGATGCGTATGATATGGGTCTATCAGATGGGGGACGTTGATGAGTTTCATTGGGGTGGGCAGCTGATGATCAATACCAACGACGGCTACTATTTCGCCAGTGGTGCACAAAGAGAACTTTTTGGTACGTTGCAGCACAATCCGCGTGTACCGGAATGGCTCTCCTACGGTGTGGTTTTCTTTACGACACTTGTGACCAAATATACGCCTTTTACGCTTGATACGGTGATTTTGTATATGTCGGCGTTCGTATCAAGCCTGGTTGTAGTGCCGATCGTTCTGATCGGTCGGCTGTATGGCTTGCCTGGATGGGGATTTTTCGCTGCGCTGTTGGGCTCGATCGCCTGGAGTTACTACAACCGGACGATGACAGGATATTACGATACCGATATGTTCTCAGCAATGATGCCAATGTTTATTCTTTATTTTCTTCTGGCGATGCTAGAGACTGAAAAGCGTCGCTATATGTTGTGGTCATCTCTGACGATCGCTATCTATCCGTTTCTCTACGATCAGGGATTGTCACTGATTTACGCTATCGGATTGTTGTATATGGGGTATATGGTGCTACTCCATCGCAAGGAGAGGTTTACCTACGAATCTATCACGCTGGTGTCGATCGCATTGATGGGTATACCGATGAGTTTCAAACTGATCTTAATTGTAGGACTCTATCTGGTCTTTACGAAGATTGAGATGGAACGAAAAAGATTGATGATCACTGCCGGTATAGCAGTGTTTTTCTTCTTTTATAGTGGCAATGTATTTTCTCTGATTTTTGCCAAGATGTCAGCTTATTTGGTACGTGGGCTGGATGAGAGTGGAGGGTTGAAATTCTATGAAGTTGCACAAACCGTTCGCGAAGCGGGACGTATTCCGTTCGAGATGATGGCAAACCGCATTAGCGGATCGATTCCAGGGGTACTGGCGGCACTGGTGGGTTATGTGCTTTTAGTGGTTCGCCATAGGGGGTTTATTCTGGCACTTCCTTTAATTGGTATTGGTATTTTTTCATTGTGGGGAGGTTTGCGATTTACGGTTTATGCTGTTCCTGTTGCTGCTATTTCCG
>JAOZOG010000335.1 GCA_029933395.1 Sulfurovaceae bacterium
TTTGTTCGCCTTGTACTTCTTTGCCGGTTTGGCTACTGGTTTGGGTGCCGCTTGGGGTTTGGCCACAGGAGCTGCACTTTGTGTGCTGGCCACACCTTTATTCGCCTTGTACTTTTTTGCCGGTTTGGCTACTGGTTTTGGTGCTGACGGTTTTGGTGCTGGCTGTGTCGCATAAACAGCTGTGCAGAGCAGTGGTATCAAAACTGCTGATAAATGTGTTTTTTTCATAATCTATATCTCCTTTGGAATAGTTAAGATGCTTTAGTGTAGCAATTTTTAAAGTCTCAGATAAGGTCATTTTGAAAGATTTTTTCTGTTCTCAAATGACCAGTTCATATCGATGGCCTATACAGCCGGAAAAAGAATTAAAAATAGTAGATAGCCTCAAACCAGAGCCTGTAGTCTTTGTCTGACTCGTCAGCATCTTTTCCGTCATTGTATTGTCTCAAGACATTGTCTCCTATCTGCTTGCCGACAGACGCACGCAATACAGTAGTATCACTCCAGGTTTGACTCAGACCCATCCCCACAGTCTGCAGCCTGACCTGATTGTCTTCACCGAATTGCTCAGAATCAGGATAATATACATACCAGGCACTGGGGTCTTTGTATAGTTCTCCCCAGCCATACTGATAAAAAACATTTGTCTGGAAATCCCCACCCCAAGGCATCTTGTAAAAATCATATCTCAAGTCCGCATAGAATACCACTGCATTATCAGCTGATGCTTCTCCTACCGGATAACCACTGATGCTGTAGGGTCCACCCAGATAATATTTTTCTACCGAATTGAGATTTTTGCTGGCCCACTGGCCATCAACCGAAACTTTTGAGGAGAGGTCTGCTACAAGATTCTGAAGTCGAGAGAGAGAGAAATTGGCTTTTGTGAATTTGCCTTCTGAGTGAGTAGTCTGTATATCATTCTCCTCATCCGTGTCATAGTTGAGTACCAACCTCCCACTGGTGACGGACAAATCGAAGTAGGTGATGCCATTGAGTAGAAACTCATCGCTCACATTTCCGGAAATCTTGAAAATTACCTTATCGATGATAGAGTTATCCAGTTTTTGCGCATCGTAGTTGTCATCGAGTTTGTTATGCACATAATCCGCCTCAGTCTCTATCGTGACATCTTCAGTTCTGACTAGAGGATATTTGACATACGCCGTAGCATTCCAGGCAGTACCGTCACCACTCTCCCCTTCATCGAGATTTTTCATTTCATAGTCGAGATAATCGAGTGAAATACCGATTCTCGTACCATTGTTCAATACCGGAATGGCAGCATCGATGTAAGCATAGTTGGAGTACTTTCCGCTCGTAATAAATCGCGCAACAATCTGCTCACCATGTCCGACAGGGCTGTTCCAGTAAAGTGTCGTACCTATTTCATTTTCACCTGTATTATAGGTACCATAGTTATCGATATCGATATTCCCATTGAAGATATCTCCATCGGTAACGGTAATCACCAGGTCATTGGTGCCCTCTGTCTCCCCATAATACAAATCTGCTTTTGCAGAAACGCCAGGGAAGTCATTGGTCAAGAGCATCGCCCTCTCGTAGGCATCCTGCTTCATAGCGCCTGGTTTCATTGTGTTGTTCCATAGATCCAGCACAATATCGCTCTTGATTCGGGTGCCATTGTTTTCTACCGAAATGCCCCCTTTCTCCAAGTGCTTCTCGTCTACCACCAACACGATAATCCCACCTTCGAGAATATAGGGACTGATCAGCGCAGTATCTTCATCAAAAAAACCTTTTTTGTGGTAATACTCTGTCAATGCATTGGCAGCCTTGTAGAGATCTTCTACACGCATCTGCTTTCCTATAAAAGGTGCGAGCACACTGTTGATCTCCGCTTCGCTGAACTCATCGTTTCCGATGATCTTAAAACCTTTGACAAGCACCACCTGAGAACCACTCAATTTTGCCTGCAGCTTTTTTTTCTTTTTGATCGACGGATGTTCGTTTTCTTGAATATCTTTCAGGGCGTTTGTCCTGGTCTGACTATAGATGGCGCCTGTCGTGGCAATCGGAGCCCCCATAAGTGCCGATATACTGAGTGATCCTGCCAAAATACCGATCACATATCGTGAAGTTTGCATAGATATATTTCCTTGTCCCTGTTGATTTTCTATGGGTTTGCACTGCTTCGATAGTACATTTTCGATAGATTAATTTTGCAGGGTATCAAAAAATCTATATTTTGTAAATATCATTTCTGAATATGAATTTATTGAAAATGATAAGAGTAGGCTCTATAAGTTTCATGTGAATTGTCTGTGCTATACTTTTCGTATCCAAAAACGGAGAAGAGATGGATATTGTTGGCAGGCTCTTGGCCTCTTATCGAAAACTGCGAAGTATAACTCAAAAAGATCTGGTCGAAGAGCTACATCAGTTTTCAGATGACTTCAGGGGACTCAATACCGTGACACTCAGTCGTTGGGAAACCGG
>JAOZOG010000336.1 GCA_029933395.1 Sulfurovaceae bacterium
AGGCGGTGACCTATATCGGTGCAGCGATCGCGGTTTTGATATTTCTCTACTACTCTCTGAATACCGATTTGGGCACGATGATCGATATTCTCGCCGCCGACAATAAGCTCAAAATGATCAATACCACTTTCGATGATTTCAAAGGCGGTTTCAATATCTATACGATCTTTGCCGGTTGGCTGCTGCTTAACATCGCCGCTTACGGGCTCGATCAGGATATGACACAGCGGGTACTAAGTTGTAAAAACAAAACCGAAGGTGCCAAGTCGCTGATTTACTCCATCATCTTCACAATACCCGTCGCTTTTCTTTTTCTGGTGATCGGCCTGCTGCTCTATCTCTACTACCATCATCCGGAACTCTCCGGTTTCTCTGGTACGGTGGAGAAGAGCTTCCAGGGAGACAAGGTGACGATTATGATGACCTATATCCTCAATGAGATGCCGGAAGGACTGCGCGGACTGGTAACCGTCGGTGCCATCGCTGCCGCTCTTTCGAGCACCAACTCAGTCCTGGGGGCGATGAGTTCCGTAGCGATCGAGGATCTTTATCGTCCATGGAAGCTGGCCCGCAGTGAAGCATCCGAAACCCATTTTCTCAAAGCCGGCAAAGCCGGAGTCTTGCTTTTTGCCGTCCTCTTAAGCCTGATGGCGATGCTCAGCTACTACTGGCAGCACGCCACCGAATCCCATCTGCTGACATTTGCTCTGGGTGTGATGGCCTTCGCCTATGCCGGACTGCTGGGTGTTTACTTCGCTGCAATTTTTACCAACAGGGGAAGTGAAAGGACCGTACTCTGGGCACTGGTTGGTGGGTTTGTGACGGTGTTGTTTTTGCAGTCCTATGTTTTGGCGTTTTTTGGCATCGAATGGAAGATCGGGTTTTCTTGGCAGTTGGTATTGGGGACGATGGTGTCGTTTGGGGTGATGATGATGGGCAGGAAAGCATCGGATTGATAGATCTATCATGAATAATCATCGCAGATCTTTGAGAATGAAACATTATGATTATTCCAGAGCAGGTTTGTATTTCATCACGATTTGTACACAGAACAGGAAATGTTTTTTTGGTAATATTCAAAATGGTAAAATGATATTAAATGATGCAGGAAAAATGATCGAGAAATTATGGCAGGATATCAAAAATGATTTTTCAAATATCGTTCTGCACGAATATGTCATTATGCCAAATCACCTACACGGAATCATCGAAATCACCGTAGGGGCGGATTCCATATCCGCCCAATCCACCCAAATAGGTTCCAAATTACCAATAGATATTAATATGAAATCGTCAACAAGGGCGGATATGGAATCCGCCCCTACGAAAACGAATATTCCGGCCATTATTCAATCATTTAAACGGCATACGACAATTAGATATATTCAAATGGTAAAAGAGAATATTCTGCCGCCCTTTCATAAAAAAATTTGGCAAAGAAACTATTGGGAACATGTCATCCGAAACGAACAATCCTATTTGGAAATCAGTGAGTATATTCAAAACAATCCTGCAAAATGGTCTATTGACAAATTGAATCCCAAATCAGGCTGTACAGTATGAGTAAAAACTACTATATCGGCCTGATGTCCGGCACAAGTCTTGATGGGGTCGATGCGGTTTTGTGTGTTATTGACGCAAAGCAGTGTGGACTGGTCGATTCGTTGGAGCTGCCTTTTGATAGGCAGTTGAGAGATGATATTTTACAGATCATTGGCGGGGATAGGGTAGAGACAAGGCATGCCTTGTCTCTACAGGGGGAGATTGACCATCGCTTGGGGATATTGTTTGCCGATGCTGTGAATAAGTTGCTGGAGAAGAGTGGGAGAGAGAGTAGTGAGATTGCTGCGATCGGTTCCCATGGGCAGACACTCTGGCATCAGCCATCAGGTGACTATCCCTTCTCGATGCAGCTGGGTGACCCTAATGTGATCGTTGCCAAAACAAACATTCCTGTCGTGGCGGATTTTCGCAGGATGGATATGGCACTGGGCGGGCAGGGGGCACCGTTTGCTCCGGCATTTCATCAGTTTCTTTTTGAGGGTATCGAAAAAAGAACAGCCGTTGTCAATATTGGAGGGATGGCGAATATTACGGTGTTGGACGAGCCGTTGATTGGCTACGATACCGGGCCGGGGAATGTCTTGATGGATAGCTGGATCGAAGAGGTAAGAGGCGAAAAGTTTGATAGAGATGGAGCGTGGGCGGCTTTAGGGAAGGTTATTCCGGAACTACTCGATGTGATGCTTTCGGATCCCTATTTTTCTCAGTCGCCACCAAAGAGTACGGGAAGAGAAAAGTTCAATCTCAAATGGTTACAAGAGAATCTGAAATTGGCAGGAGGGTATTCGGATGAAGATATACAGCGTACCCTCTTGGAGCTGACAGCCCAAACCATTACCGATGAGGTGAAAAAGTATGATCGTGAATTGCTCCTGCTCTGCGGTGGTGGTGC
>JAOZOG010000006.1 GCA_029933395.1 Sulfurovaceae bacterium
GTATCGCCGCTGTGATGCTGGGCTTTTTCGCTCCATCCGTCCATGTCGACAAAGTCTCGACAGTTTCGATTGATGGCTATACCTATAGTGTGCCTGCCACAATCGATGTGACACTCTTCAACAGTGCCGAAGCACGCCCTGCCCGTCGCCACGTGCGAAGAGTTTCGCGCCGGACATCACGCCGGACTTCCCGCAGAACATCTCGCCGTGTCGTACGCAGACACAGTGTTGCCAGAGGCGGCTACTATGGGGGTGTGCGACACGTGCATCACGGACACTACGGTTACTACGGCGGACGCCCCATCCTGGCCTTCGGTGCGGCTATGGCAGTAGGATCAGTCATCGCTGCAGCGACGATGCCTCCCAGCTGTGCCACAGTCACCTATGGCGGAGTAACCTATCGTCGATGTGACGGCAGATACTATCAGCCGTTCTATCAGGGTGATACACTGGTCTACAAAGTGGTCCCGGCTCCCTATTGATCTCTCTCGAAATACGCTTCCCCTTCCCGGGGATGCGATTTCAATCACATAAAAATCTCTTAGCTCAAATATAAAGTTCAACTATGATCCCCTCCTCCCTTCGTTCAGCGGCAATCTACACTCTTATCGTCTATCTGTTCAGCTTCTCTTTTGTATTCTGGCTCTACCATCATCCGGAGAGTCTCGGGCTTTTTCCTTTTTTGATGCTGATTCCTGCCGCAACGGCACTGGGAATGAGACTCCGGGAGAAGGAATCGCTGCGTGATCTCATCTCTCCGTTGCGCCTCTCCTTCTCCATTACGCCTCTCCTCTTTTCACTCCTCTATCCTGTTACACTGATTGCCTTGATCGCTGTTGCAATCGTTCTGCTTGGTTTTGGCACTTTCGACACAGGCAAACTGCACACACTGACGGATCTCCCCGGCCTCTCCGCCTTCATATTCGGTATTGCCCTGGTCTTCGGTGAAGAGTATGGCTGGCGCGGCTATCTGCTTCCCCAGCTTGCCGAATCTCTGGGAGAGAAACGGGCCACCCTCGTGCATGGCCTCATCTGGGCTCTCTGGCATGCTCCGATAGTACTGGTACTGGCCCTCTTCAGCCATACATCCGAACCATGGCTCCTCATGCTCGTGCAACTCAGCGCCGTCGTAGCCGCCTCCTACCCCTTCGCCTGGCTCTACTTCCGCTCCGGAAGCATCATCCCTCCGATGATCTTTCATTATGTATGGGATCTTTACAACCCTGTCGTCCTGGGCGATATCTACCAAAACAGACCCGGCATTGTCGACGGAAATATTCTATGGATCAACGGCGAGGGGATCGCGGGTATTGTGGCGATGCTGCCTTTTGTCTACTGGTTTCTGCTACGCAAAGCTCGATAATTACGCTTAACCTTGCTGTTTCTCTGCTTCTTCAAAGGGAAAGAGGCATATTTTCAGCCGCTCGACCAAAAAAAGAACCCTTTGTGTTTATGATATAATTTTCTAATGAAAAAGTTGTATAGAAATAGAAAAGCGGAAGTACGCCTGACACAAAGAGAAATAAATACCATCAAAACTTCTATACTAAGCATTGACACCGATGCGAAAGTTTTCCTTTTCGGTTCCAGAACTGATAGCTCAAAAAGAGGAGGAGATATCGATATCCTGATTCTTTCCAAACTATTGACACGCAAAGAGATCTCTCAAATTCGATGGTCTTTTTTTGAACGTTTTGGAGAACAGAAAATGGATATCGTCATTGATGATGGTACGCTTCGTACCCCATTCGTCAGAATGATCTTCCCGAAAGCGATTCAACTATGAGTATAGAAAATTTGCTGGCAAACAGTGCTTTATTGGAAAAGCAGCTTTTTTGGCTGAAGCACTCCTATGAAGAAACAAGCAAAATCGGATTGAAGCCGCACTATGAAGTCAGTGAATTCGACAGCTATGAAAATCTATGCAGTCGCTTCAGTCGTATGATCGATTTTCTCATCAGAAAAATGTTTCGCGCCATCGATGCAGTAGAGTTTGAAAATCAAGGCACACTAATAGACACAGTCAACAATGCGCACAAACGTGGTCTTTTCAGTGAAATTGAAACGATTAGAGAGATCAAAGACCTTCGTAACGATATCGCACATGAATATATCGACGATCACTTACAAGACCTGTTTGAAGATCTCACGAGACTCACACCTCTGCTCATCACCATAGCAGAGTCAACACTACACTATGTCAAGCGGTACGAGGAGGAATAGGACGCTACTTTTTCCTCAGTTTATCCTTCAGATAGTCCACATTCATCTGTGCAGTCTGCAACTTTTCATCACTCTTTTTGAGCTTCTTTTTTCTTATATCCAGACATTTTTGGGCATAGTCCAGTGATTTCTCGAAATCTTCCAGATTGATGTAGGTGCTTGCGATGCCTTCGTAGGTATCTGCAAGTGCCAAACTCTCCCTGCCTGTTCCGTTGTTGTAAATATCAGCTGCCTTTTTCATGTAGAGTATGGCAGTGGGATGCTGCTTGTGCATATAGTACTTGTTGCCTGTATCGAAATAGAGTTTTGCCAACTTCGGGTCATCCTCTCTCTGCAGCTTCATCGCTACCTTGAGCGCAAAGAGTGCATACTCGATGGAGGCATCGAGATCGCCCATTTCGAAAGCCGCCTCCGAGATCGCCTTGTAATCCATCAACACTTCAGGACTGAAGGTGCCATGCTTTTCATAATCACGCTGCAATTTTTCACTGGCACGGTCACGTGCCGCTCTGGCCGTCTCCATCTTTTTGGCGTAAAGCATTTCCGCTTTCGACGCCTCTTTCGTGACATTACCGGCCTGACTCATCGAGGTCGCCAATAGAGAGGCATAGAGCGCAGCAAGTAGTGTTCGTTTCATTGAGGGGTGTTCCTTTTTGTTTTATATACGGTAACGCCGTATTATTGGTCTTTTTGGAAGTAGTAGCGTGTCACACTTGCCAGTATGATGATAAATAGAAAGAGGGTGAGGTAAAGGTCGGCATTGAAGCCGCAGGAGGGATCCCCGACAATTCCATCGACCGGCTCGAGATAGTCGGCACCACAATACATTTTACCCAGAAACCCGGAAATACTCCCTGTCAACCTGTCTACGAGCCAGACAAGAAATGCAGACCCTGCCAGCAGCAGACTGCTTCCTTTTCGTCCCTTTGTCACAGTGTCAGCGGAAGAGGATTCCGGTCCAGTGCCTGTCCACTTTCTCTTTCCATTTGTTGTTGTAGCACTTTTGCGTATTGGCATCACAATAGATACCGTTGGAAAGCGTGTAGGACGAAGTGTCCATATTATCTTTTTCGATCAAGCGCGAAAACTTATTCGCAGCTTTCTCTCCGAGATACTCCTGCGTAAAGCCCAGAGAGATCCCCTCTCTGTCTGCACAAAAACCGGATTTTTTATCACAGATGATCCCATGCTCCGGCGAGTAGACACTTCCGTTGTGGCTATGCTTTTTCGCAGGTGGGTTGACCGGTATACCTGCTTTGGCATCCTTGATAATATTCTGGAAGTTGGTGATGCGATTCTCTGTCCACTTGTAGAGGCAATCCGTGTTGGCACCGCAGGTTCTATTACGGTTATGGATCCACTCTTTCTGAAGGCTTGGCAGATCTTTCTGATACACTTTCGCCTTATGATAGAGCTTGCCCATATCCCCATCGAGCGCATTGAGATAACGATCGGAACAGATCGCCTTTTCGATCGGTGTCGAAGCCTTATGACAGTTGAAACTCGCCGCTGTTACCGATGTAGTCATCATCGTACTTGCCAGTATTGCTGCTGCAAGAATCGTCTTTTTTTCGATCTTCATTTTTCATCCTTCATATTTTTTATTCAAGATAGTAGCGGTATCGGGCAAGAATGTAAATATCATTTGGGGAAAATTATTTCCTGAATATGATAACTCCCTTGCATAACAAGTATGCAGATTTTCTTCTGCCTAGATAGAGATGTGAAATGTCGCCCTTAAGTAGTTTTATACTAAGATTTGCTACTTTAAGACGAGGGGGATCTCTTTGTGAATATGATCGGGAAACTGCTTCTTTCCTACCGTAAACTTCACAATATGACACAAAAGAGTCTTGTCGAGGCACTTTCACACCATTCTGATGATTTCAAATCGCTCAATACCGTGACACTCAGCCGATGGGAGACCGGATCAACAAATCCTGGATTGAGGAAAAAGATCTCCATCCTCAAATTTCTCGCCACCACCGGCTGTCTCAACTCAGGCCTCTGCCACGACAAGGTACGCGAACGCTATGAAGCACTTCTGGAACCCCTGAGCAGCGTCTTTACCCGGCGCTACCAGTATCTCATCGGCAATTTTCCCAATTTTGAATTCGATCAGCATTTCACACTGCATCCTCTGGGCACTACAGAGCCCATAGACGACCATATCGACAACCTCATCGATATCGAGACAGTCACCAACAATCCCGGCTACTATACAGTTTCGCACGAGCAGATGAAAGCGTGGTGCCGCCATCCCGGTACCTTCGCCGTCGTCTGCGAACGCAAAAACCAGCACCTGGGCCATTTCGTAATGCTCAAACTCAAAAGTGATGTCGCCGAAGCGATCGCCTACAACTGGCGCAGTGAACTCTCCATCACGCAGGACGATCTCTGTCTTCCCAATGAGAAGGGGAGCTACTACATACACGCCCTCTACGGCCGCAACCCAAAAATCGCAGCCCTTCTCAATGTCCAGGCCTATCTGCACCTCTTCAGGCATCTCGATACCGTCGACTACGTCGTCATCTTCAGTACACGCAAGGACGGGGTGGAACTCACCAAAGATTACGGCATCGAGATTGTTGCCAAAGGAAAGAACGAAACCTTCGGCTTCCTCTGGCACGGGATGCGCTCTCCGGCCGAGGATATCCTCTTTTCGGATACGGTGGTGAAACTGGTCTTTTGATCAGCGGCTCAGCGCCTTCGCCGCTTTCATCAACACGACAGGATTATGGATCGAGTCGTAGACCGGGATCACCTTTTTGTCTGTCTCGAAGTGGCCATAGACCGCCATCTGGGCACAGCGTACAGAATACTCTACCGTAAAGACACAATCCTTCTCCACTTCGGCGAACTGCCCCATAAAGGCGAAGTTTTCCGCATTCTCGGGGATGACTTCCGGTCGGTCACCCAGCGTTCTGGGCATAAAGAGGCTGTCGACGAAGGGCATCGCGACGGGGATGCAGTTGATCACTTTGCCTGCTTCGACGACCGGCCGCATCAGGTCCTGGATCTTGAGGTGGTACCAGAGCTCTTCGAGGATCTCGGCACCGGTACACTCCGACATCTTCTTCTTAACATAGTTACCTTCCCTGTCGGGATAGAGTCCGTAGCCCCAGAATATCTTGACATCCTTGGGCTGATTGGGGAAATGAGGCTGTCGGGCGATGACGATCGACATCAGCCAGTTGGAGTCGGTCATCGTCACCAGTCCGCCGGTGCCGTCGACATTGCCCGAGAAGTTCTCCATATAGTCGTGGAAAGTGTCGTCGTGCAGTGTCGCGGTAAAGGAGTACCACTTCTGGAGATCGATATTGTCGCTGAAAACACCGGGGTTGCCGAAAGCTTTGTCTTTGGCGGCGATGCGCTCCCAGAGCATCCAGGCTCCCGAACTCGCCTTGTCTTTGAGTACCGGCACACGGTCGAAAGAACCTGTATCGGTACTCTCGGTGATCGATCCGTTGGTGATGAAAACGTAGTCATGTTCGCCTAGGACGATCTCGTCCTCTTTGCCGTCACGGTCGACGATATGCAGTACCGTTGCCCGCTTGCTGTCGGCGGCGAGGTCGAAATCGACATCGACGACCTGTGTATGGAGCGCAAACTGCACCCCTTTCGCTTCGAGGTAGCGCTGGGTCGGCAGGATCACGGAGTGGTACTGATTGTATTTGGTTCGCATCACGCCACCGAGCTGGTGCAGTCCCTCGACAAGGTGGATGAAACGCTTCATATAGCGCCGCATCTCTGCCAGCGAACTCCATTTCTGAAAGGCGAACATCGTCGTCCAGATCAGCCAGTAGTTGGTAGTGAAAAACTCGGCAGAGAACCAATCCTCGATCCGCTTGTTGCCTAGCGACTCCTCGGAGGTGAAAGTAAGCTTGAGCAGGTCAGCCTGATCGGAGAGGGAGAGCCCGAAGGAGGAGACATCGATCTTTTTGCCCTCCTTGAGCAGGCGTGCCTGCGCGTGGGAGACGAAGCGCTCGTTGAACTCGAAAGACTCGTCGCGTACGGAGACATCGGGATCTTCGAGTGAAGGGATATGGGAGAGCAGATCCCAATAACACTCGTAATGCTTTTCGTGCATCCGTCCGCCACGCACCAGGAAACCCTTCTCGGGATCACCCGATCCGTCGCAGGCACCGCCCGTGATATCGTCCTGCTCGAGGATATGGATATTTTCACCGGGTACACCGGCATCTTTTTCGAGGTAGACAGCAGCTGCAAGTGAAGCGATACCGGAACCGATCAGGTAGATATGGGAAGCTCTGGGATTGTTATTTTTTGTTTTAGGCATAGGTGTATCCTTTGATATAAAGTGCCCGATTATACATCACTGCTTATCTTATTTCACTTGGCTACAATAAACAGCGCAGCTATTCCCCTCTATATCATCGAGAGAGAAATGGGGCCGGGAGAGTATCAATCCTTTTTGGATTTTTTGCTATTCGTCTCTTTGAACTTTGGAAACCACTTTGCAGTCTCCATCTGCAACTCATCATAACCATAAATATCTTCACGGAACTGCACCCTGCCATCTTCATCTACCCAGGCTGTCAGATAGATGATATCGATCGGGACAGTCTGAGAGAGATGGAGAGGGGTTTTGGCATTTTCCTTGAGAATCTTTTTGGATTTCTTGAAGTCGATGCCGGGAACGATCTGTGCAAACGTACCAAGCATATCGATAGGGCGATGCAGTCGGATACAGCCATGGCTGAATGCACGGATATCTCTGCTGAAAAGTGCCTTTTCGGGTGAATCATGCATATAGACCGAATAGGGGTTGGGAAAAAGAAACTTGACCTTCCCCAGTGCATTTTTGGGTCCCGGTGACTGCATAAAGTGCCAGGGTGGAAGCTTTTTGCCATACTTGCTCCAGTCAACCTTGTAGGGATCGATTGTGGGCGAATGCTCTGACCACTCTTTGTGGATCTCTATATGTGCTTTGGCGGCATAGCCTGGATTTTTCTGCAGCTTGGGGATCGTTTCGTGACGCACGATGCTGGGCGGAATGCGCCAGTAGGGATTGAGGACAATACGGCGAACCTTGTTGTAAAAGATCGGGGTTTCATGGCCTTTTCTGCCCGTAACGACACGCATCTTCTGTATCGGCACCCATTGATCATAGACCGTCACCATAAAGTTGGGAATATTGACGACGATGTGGTAGCGCTCCGTATCACGTTTGAGCCATTTGAGACGCGCGATGCTGAGTCTGAGGCGGGCAGCTTTGTGCAGTGCGGTTTCACTCAACGCTTTTCGGGTCTTTTTGCCGATATAGCCCTCGGCCTCCAGGCCATGTCTGGCCTGGAACTTTGCGACCGCTTTGAGCAGGCACTCGTCGTAGAGGGTACTGCTCTCGTTACTGTCGGCACAAGGCGTATAGTCTCCCTCGATCGCCAGCCTCTTTCTGATAAGCGGAACGACGGGGTCCCGCATACCGGGCTTGAGATCTCTAAACCTGGGTAATTGGGGCCAACCGCCTGCTTGTGCGATCTTGCGGTACTTTACCAGTGCATCGGCCAGACGTTCGTGGCCCGGATACTTCGGCTGCACCTTTTTGAATGCATTTTCGAGTGTTCCTGCTCTGGCCGATTCGACCAGCAGAAGCTCAGGGGAGAGCAGTACATTGTGTATCTGCCATGCGCCGTGTTTGTAGCGGCGATGCAGCTCCCGGTCGAAACGCTTCCAGTCGATCGCACCGTAGAGCAGATATCCCATAAAGTCCTGATAGAGTTTCGCGATCTCGAATTCCCGCTTGACGATCTCCTGCTTCTCTTTTGGCATAGGGAGTGACTTGATCCGTTCATATTCACGGTATGTCGGGCCGCTATGGTCGAAAACCCTGTCCGTGCGAATCTTTTCGAAGAGAAGATTCGTGTAATCCGAATACCCTTTTTCGCTCACCCATATCGGCTTGTAGTCAAGCAGGTGGTACATCTCCTTGAGACGCTCCTTGTCACTGCCTTTACGCAACTTCTCCGTGATCTTGGCATCGAGCTCGACACCTTCGCCCAGGATCGTCTGGTTCACATCGAGAGCCATTGTACGCTTGGCGATACGCTCTTTGGAGATGGCATTGAATCCATTCACCAGACTGCCCTTTTCCAGTGAGCTCTGCAGAAGTTTCAGCGGTGTCGAGCCACTGCCGCTTCCTTTGAGAATCGCATGAATATGGTCGACATAGAGCTGCATCGTCTCCAGCTCCAATGACACCCTCTCTTCATTGGATGGCTTTTGAAAAAACTTTCTGTAGTGTGCAAGCAGCTTCTCGTACTCTCCCTGCAGTGACTTGAGGGCACCATGGTTGAAGTCATCCTTGACTTCATGCAGCAGCATCTCGGCAAAGTGCGTCAATCCATCCTGATCGATCCAGATGGGGCGATACCCGATCGCTTTGTAGATCTCCTGCACTTCCCGGGATGCATCGGAAAGCTTGTCGCGTATGAGTGGCGTTACCTCCCGTACAAACAATCGATGCTTCTGCTCATAGAGCGTTTGGTAGTCCTCTGTCGATGCATACCCCGGCAACTGCAAAACGACGAACAGGAGCAGAAGAAGGGTTTTCAGCCTTGGCAGGACCACTGTCATTTCCCTTTGCAGTGCAGACGGCCATGCTCCCAGCCATCGTGATAATCGATATCGATTTTGAATCGGGCATGATCCTTGCTATAGTCTCCACCGGCTGTCTTGCAGCCATCTACGACACCGGCACGATACTCTGCATTTCTATTCGGACCAAAATCATGTCCATGGTACACAAAATCCTTCTTGCCTACCGGTACCCTGCTGCCGGTACAGGCGGTCAGTAAAAGTACTGCTGCCGCCACCATCGCCCCATACTTGACTTTTCTTATCATCACTACTCCTTGTTTTATAGATCATTATTTTGCAGTATCAAAAATTATAGCGATTATTCTATTGGATAAACCCGTGAATGTAAATATCATTTTGCCTTCCTCTTTTTCCAGAAATGATAAATTATCTATTCTTTTTGATTTTCTTTGTCAATTTCATTGAACACTAACCACATAATTGTTACGCTTTTTGGTTCAATAACATTATGCAAACTCATTACCGGAAGGATACAAGATGAACAGACTCATTGCACTGCTTTTTCTACCGCTCTTTTTTCTGCAGGCGGAGGATCTCTATCACTACAGAAAACACCGCGTCAATATCAAGGCGCTCTCGGCAACCAAATTCGAATTGACCGATGTCAACCATCGAAATCCGCATATCGTGGATCTCTCCGGGAAAGATTTTTTCGTCGTTTCCGTACGGGAACCGGGAAGTGATGGAGAGGTGTACGCTGTGGACAGAGATGGAACGATCTGGTGGCACGGCAAGATTTCATCGGGTGCCGGCGGAGGCAAACTGGTCAAAGAAAATGGGAAACTGGTTCCCGTAGGAGGACACGAGACAAGCAACAATATCTTCAAGGTTCTGGCAAAAAGACGCTTCCATATGTCCAAAACCCACCCCGATCCCAGCGGTGTGGACAATATGGATTTCGAGATACAGTTCACTCCAGACGGGCAGGCACTCCATCTGGGCAACACCGCTGCGATGTCACATGGCTGTATCCACGTAGGCAGACAGGATATCGGCCCCCTCTTCAAATGGGCGAAAGTCGGAATGCCTGTCGTCGTTATGAGGGGACATTATGGGCAGTTCCTGGTAAAAGAGGTGAAACAGTTCCAGGAAGATTTGAGAGAGTACGACGCGGAGAGGGGAATCAAAAGAACCTATTAAGTAGCGTGGGCATTCCTGCCCACGATAAAATATGAATACCGCATTATTTTCGTGGGCAGGAATGCCCACGCTACGGATGAACGCTAGTCGAAATACTCTTCGAGAATCTTCGGAAAGAGCCGGATCGTTTTGCGGGCTTTCTCTACTTTAGGGGCGAAGACTTCCGAGCTCGCCGGGAACTGCCGCATCAAATCTTCATAAATAGCAATCTTCTCTTCCATATGCTCCTTCAGAGCATCCAGGAAAAGCTGCATATTCTCTTTGGTTACGGCGAACTTCATCAGCAGCTCGAACATCCGCTTGCGGGGATGGATCGCCATCGACTCTCCCGCTGCCAGGGCGATATCCTTGATATCCCAGCGTGAAATATAGACACCGCTGACATGCGGGGCGATCAGTTTGGCATAGAGTGCCTCTGTATAGTCGGGATAATCTTTGAGATCCGCCTTCTCATCCGCTTCGCAGCTTCCATCGACACAGAACTCCCCCTTGGTATCGAAATTCTCAAACTCTTTTCTCAGATCATCTATATCTCTCATCGTTTTCCTTCCTAATTATCTATCAATCAATAACGGGATCATATCCAAATCCACCGGCACACTATACCAGCGATGCGCGATCAGCATCATCTTTGCCACAAAGCGCATCCTCTCATCTACAAACTCCGGCTGCCCGAAAAGTCCGGCGATCTCATCATCCAATGCATAGCCTTTGACCCTTCCCTCTTCCACTTCAATAAAGTCAACTCTTCCCAATCGCTTCGCCGCTTCGTTCAGCTCGGCACAATAACCTGCCGCTTTCTCCTGAAACTCCGGTTCGATGATCATCTTGTCGACTTTGGAGTCTCCGACACTCTGCATCGTAAAATCGAAATGTTCATCACTGATATTGAGTGCGATCGCTGTCGCGTTCAAGCCGTTTTTTTTCAGTATCCTGTTGAAGTATTTTCTGCCCTGGCCCGTCTGGGCATTGTAGCCGAGGATGGTACAGAGTTGGGTATCGGGTTTGATCTCATGCGGCTGCATAAAAAACCTCCGGCTTTTTAAATGAATAGTGAATGATGAATGGTGAATGATCGAAAAACAAAACCCTCATATCAAAACCCCATCTTTCTAGCATTTTCATGCAGCGTCATCGCCTCTTCTTCCTCGATCGCACAACGGGGGCAGACCTGCTCTCCGCCGGTATAGGTGAAATAACTGCCGCACTCGTAGCAGCGTTTGATATCGAAGGTGGCGAGTACCCTCTGTGTGGGCTCGAAAAACTCTTTGATCTCAAATCCGGGCTGAAGCTGGATCGCATCTGGTTCGCAGCTGTCGTGGCAGAGGCGGCACTTGAGACAGAGCATCGCATCGAAGTGGATCACGGAGAATTTCGCATCCGAGCTCAATGCACCTGTCGGGCAGATACGGTAGCAGATCTGGCAGTTGGTACAGCGGTCATCGACAAATTTCTGGGAGACGAAACTGATCTCCTCTTCAGGGAGGACTTCGTACTGCTCCGGCTTTTCTGTCCGCTTCAGCATCGTGAAGAGGATCTTGCGTTTGTCCGGGAGCCGTTTGTCTTTGATCTTTGCGATGACGGCGCTGTCGATGTCAAATCGTTTCTGCTCGCCCGCTTCTACTGCCTCATCGAATACTGCCTTTTGTTTAGCTGCACCCTTGAGTGAGAGATTGGAGAGAAAAGAGCGGCGTGAAGGCTCCTCTTCTTTCGCTACCTCACCACCGTCGGCGCCCTCCTCCTCGTACGCAATCATCTCGGACAGCAACTGTTTCTCGGAAAAGCTGGAGAGTACGAAGTTCGCCTCTTCGATATTCTGCTCGATCTGTGCAAAGAGAGGGTCTCTGATCTCACAGCTTTGGCAGTGCCCCAGATCCAATACGGCAGGTGTTTCACTGGCCAGCGCCAGAGAGATCAGGTGCTCGACGCTGAGGATCGAGAGGCAGGGGAGGTTTTTCCTGCAGGAGATCAGCGTTTCTCCACTCTTCACGGTATCGAAGAAGAAATCGACAGTGGAAAAATCCTTCAGTGAAAACGCTTCAGTGGGACAGACACCCACGCAACCACCGCAATCTACACAGGCCGAGGGGGTAAAAGTCGGAATATTCTCCACGATCTCGATCGTATTAACCGGACAGACTTCCACACACTTGGTACACTCCGACATTTTGCTGCTGGCTCTTACGCAGGATGCCAGGTCGAAGTTCAGGTTCATTGGCCACCACAGTGGAGTGCCAGCTTCTCCGTCACATATTCGAAGTCACTCAGCATAAACTCCAGAGCCAATTCGGCACTGTCATGATAGAGCGGTGTTCTGGACTCCCGCTTCATATTGATCAAAAAGAGCGGCGTCCACTCCAAAAGATGCTCTTTCAGGAAGGCTCTCTGTACTTCAAGCAGCTCACAGACACCCTCCTCATCCCCTGCATCGAGCGCCTTCTTCATCGCTGTGCAGAGCATATACATGAACTCCAGCTCGATACCGATATGATCCGCACTGATCACTCTGGCCTCTGCCAGCTCCACGCGAAAATCAAGCTCATTGTAGAGCTCTACGACTGGATTATCACCGCCACTCTCAATCATCTGGTCATCGCGGGTATAAAAACTCTCATAGGGAACGAGGTGCATCAAAAAAAGATTGGTGAAGTCGACATTGTACTGCTGATCGATCAACTCTTTCATTGTCAGCTCTTCTCTCTTCTTCCAGTTTTTATAGTTGGGAAAAAGATCCAGAAGCGCTTCATCACTTTCGATTTTATTCAAGAAATCTTCATCGACCTCTATCAGCATCAATCGTGAGATCAGCGCATAGAGTGCGATGCGGTTTTCAATCTCCTGTTTCATTTCGTTCATATTGGTTTATGCCTTTTCAAATAGTATCATTTTATTTTCGTAACAATAATTTCGCAGGTCGGGGTCTCCTGACTCCGACACATTCATCTATAGTGGTCGTAATTTTGTCGGAGTGGGGGCACTCCGACCTGCGACAGTACAGTGCGGCACTATACCACTTTCAAGATAAAATTTGCTGAAAAATTATCTGGGAAATGGTACAGAGGGAGGAGGTCCTCCTCTGTAGAAAAATCAAGTGATTTTGACGGTGTACGCCTTGAGTGTCAAAGGAACTGCCGGTCGCTTGATGTGGACCGGTCTCCTCAGTGTATCGGAGCTGTCAAGCGGACGAGTCAGCTTGTCTCTCCACGCCTGGTAGACCTTCATATTGTTGTCATAGTTGACATAGATATCACCGATCTTGTCATCTCTGCCCGCTTTTTCTATGCGGATCTTCTGATGCCAAGCATGGTTACCGGCAATCGGATCAGGATGTGACGGCGCGACAGCATTCTGCCATGAGCCGCTCAATCCATCCCACCAGATATTATCGAGGTCTTTGTTGTACTCTTTGAACTGCCACGTATCTTTACGTGCCATCATCCCTTCATCGAGTCCCTCTTTTGGCTTCAGTGTTCCCACTTTGCCATCCATCGTCATATCGTAGAGCGGCGCACCGACACCCATAACACCAAGCTTGTGTTCGAAGCCTGGAATCTCGACGGCATTTTTCAGTTTCCATCGTCCTGCATGGTGTGAACAGGCGGTAACACCCGGCATCGTACCCTCTGTCGGTACTGCCATTGCGATAAAGTAGCCAGACTCAAGTCCGGAAACCGTATCGATAACCGTACACTTGATGGCATCACCACGCTTGATACCCATTCGCTTCGCATCCTCGGTATTGACCCAGACCGGGTTGTGGTTCTGGGAGATCTCCATCAGGTGCTTGGAGTTGACCGAACGCGTATGGATATTGTATGAGAGCCTGAAGACGGTATTGAGTGCGAACTCATTATCCTTCTCCATATAGTCATGGTGTACGTGTGTAACGACGTGTACCATTTTCTGACGCTCTTCTTTGGACTTGGGATAGATAGGTATCGCATACTCAGGCCACTTCCACTCTTTGAACCACTCGGAGTAGAACTCCAATTTTCGGCTCAAGGTATGGAAGCCCTGGGCAATTTTGCCATCTATTTCTACGCCGATCGCTTTCTTGCCGCCAAAGACGTGGTCTTCTACAAGCAATGCGCCATATTCGTCTTTTTCAACATCACGCTCATCATACTCGTGGCCGTGTGCAAGATACTTGCCATCTTTTTTATGGAGCTCTCTCTCCTGAGGACGATAGATATTGTCCTCTTCGAGCCATGTCCCTCTGTCTCTCATCATCTCATAGTTGGGATACTTCGAGTCAGGATAGGCGATTTTCGCTGCTTTTCTGAGGTTGGGAAGCTTGTCGAACGCTGCCTGGTACCATTCTGGAATTGTCACCGCGCGGCTCGGATCCTCTTTGGACGCCCAGTATTTACGGACACCGAGACTGCCATCCGGGTCGACGTGGTGTGTCATAATGTTGGCCCAGAACTCGACCTCTTCCCAGACTTCGCCAAGACCGGCTTTGATATGGGCTTCGAGGGTCGCCCTGGTCGGATCTTTTGGCTTCCAACCCATCTTCTCGAGTGCCACTCTCAGCGCAGGGTTTCTGAAGCTCAGCCATCGTGCCGGCTTTGTCGCTTCGGAATGCTGGTCATGGCGCTCACCTGCCAAACCGACAGGCAGGACATAGTCACAATACCAGTTGGTCTCAGACCAGGTCGGTGAAAGGTTGAATGCCATTTCAATCTTGTCTTCACGCTTGAGCGCTTCGATCCATCGGAATCCATCCGGATTGATCCAAACGGGGTTGTACATTCTTGGGATCCAGACTGCCAGCTTTTTGGGAACATTCAAACCTTTGTCGTTCCACTTCTTCTGCCACGCTTCATCCATCAGGAGATGCGGCATGATATGACTCATCTCATAGGTGCTGAGCGGATACTCAGGCGGCCAGGCGATTTCGTTCCAGACATCGACGCGCGGAGGTCTTTCGCCTGCTTCGGTCGCCGCATCACCCTTGCCGTTGACAGAGATGACAGACCAATGGTGCAGGCCGACATTTCCTTCATCACCGGACATCGCACCACGCAGTACGAACGGAAGGAAACCGGCTCTGGTAATCATCCATCCACCTCTGTGTGCAATCGGCCCTGCTCTCCAAAGATACGTCGCGACACGGTCACCGGCATCGATAAACATCTCATAGAGTTTTTCAACGATTCTTGCTTCGATACGGCACTCTTTCGTGACAAAATCGAGTGTATAAGGACTATACATTTCAGCGATCATCGTAATGAAGTCTTCATAGGTGTCACCTTCTGGAACAGACTTGATATAGCCCTTGCTCACCAGGTAACCAAGATACTCTTTATCAGCCATCAGACGATCCCAGTTGACCCAATTTTTCACGAAGGCATGGTTGACCAGATCTTTTCCGTCCAGACCCTTCTCGTTCAAAATTCTGTTGGCGAGATAGAGGTAGAGTGCTGTCTCTGTCCCCGGCCATGTCGGTACCCAGAGGTCTGCCATACCGGCAGAGTTGGACATACGTGGATCCATGACGACCAGTTTTGCCCCTCTTCTTCTCGCATCTGCGATCATACCGGCTGCCTGCTGGAAGTAGTGTCCCGCATCCGCTGCGTGTGAAGACTGCAGGAAGATCAGTTTGGCATTTGCCCAGTCTGGGTTGTTTCTGTCGTCGTTACTCCACTGGATCGTACCCTCACGTGCCCCTGCGGAACAGATGTTGGTATGAGAGTCGTAACCATCACAACCCATAGAGTGAGGAATACGGTGACCAAAACCATTTTCATTTGGGCGGCCGACATGATACATGATCAGCTTTCTGGACATATCGTCACCCTTCTTGAGGGTATCGTGCATCTTTTTGCCAATCTCTGCCATCGCCTGATCCCAGGTGACTCTCACCCATTTACCTTCACCTCTCTTGGAGCCTGGTGCTCTTTTGAGTGGGAAAGGGATACGGTCAGGGTCATACATCTGTGACTGTGTCGCATACCCTTTGGCGCAGTTTCTACCGCGGCTTCCTGCATGCAGGGGGTTACCCATATACTTTCGTACGGCAAGCTGTCCGCCCTTCTTATAGGTAGAGAGGTCGACCCATGCCGTCAGACCGCAGGAGGCTTCACAGTTGGAACACGAAGTTGGTACGAGCATATACTCGGTTGCCTTGATTCCGTCAGGATTACCTTCGCTCTCTACGCCGTTTCTGCCTGTACCGCCACGTTTCCAGTCGTTACCGTCGAGCTCCGTAAAGCTGTCCCACTCTTCGAGAGGAGGATAAAAAGAGAGCACTTTCGGGGTTGGGGTGAATTTGCTCTCGGCAGCTGTCGCGGGTGTCTCCGCTATCGTTTCGAATACGCCTTTGGCCAATGCCGCACCGGCGACCGTATAGGCTGTACCTTTGAGGAAACTTCTTCTACTTTCGATAAAAGTAGGTTTTTCGCTATTCATTGATTTAGTCATTGATTATTCCTCCTTAACTTAACGGTAGCATTTGTGGGATTTTGAGCCAAACATCTTTGGCCAGATAGAGCCCAACCAGTGCCAGTATCGCTGCAAATCTCAATAGCGTCTTATTGTCGTCCTTGCGTGCCGAAAGGCCCAGGAAGAATGGTGCAACAAACCCCAGAACCATCGCCAGCCAGAACTGGACATTGTATTCGCCGCCCGAGTGCACATACTCCAGCGTCGCTTCAGCCTCTGCAGACTTGAAGGAGAAGAAGTATTCACCCATATACATCATAAAGCTGAAGAAGACTGCCATCGACAGAATCAATGCCAGATCCTGTCTCGCCTCTTTGCTCCAGGCATCAGAGACCAGAATCAGCGCCGCCGATCCTGCCATAAAGGCAGCAAGCAGCATCTGCATCAACTCAGTCGGCGCCTGCCAAAGCTCTCTTGCGCTTGATTCCGCCATAATGATTGCCGTATAGAGTGTGACAGGGATTGCCAGGAAAACGACGAAAGGGAAGACTTTTTCATAAAGATCACTATGCTCTCTCGCTGTTTTTGCCAAACTGTTATGTCTTGCGACATCCGGAAAGGCATCCAATCCTCCGATGACCATCATCAAGGTAATGAGGCCCGTAAAGAGTGACGCCATCCATGCACCGACCGTAATCGCCGAAGTCCAGTTCGGGTGGAGGAAGATATTGATCATTCTATAGGGCTGATGGAGATCCGTCAGCGTAAAGAGAAGGAAAATATTCAAAAAGATAAACGAAAGAAGAGGCATCATCCATCTGAGATTGGGCATCTCCTCTTTCTTGTGGCGATAGAGCAGATACGCCCCGATCAGAACCACACCGGTTCCGACACTTTTCGCCCACATATTGAGTGTGATCATCCATCCCCAGATAATTCCCGGGAGTGCCGCATCCATCGTAACAACAGCGTGTGTTGCGCTAATACCATGCTCTACCATCAGTGACCTCCTTCTTGCTCATGTGACTCTGCCGCTTCGTGTTCACCCTCTGCTTTGGTGTTATCGAAATTCATAAAACTTTTGTTGTCCACTTCTTTGTGTCCGGCAAACGGTGCAAGGAATCTGTCAAGTACGCCGTGGTGAGGATCGCCGACATGTTCCAGATGCGTGATTTTATTGAAGAGATTGTATCCTTCGATTCTCTCATGCGCCAGAGGATTGAGTGTCTGGTTTCCGCCACCGACATAGTAGTGCTTGGGATCCGTGTGCTTCTCAGGCTTTCTTACCTGTACAGCACCCTGATGCTCCATAATATAGCGCGAAATATGACTATTCTCATCTTCTACATCACCGAAGATATTAGCCTGGACAGGACATGCGACCACGCAGGCAGGCATCATACCACTCTCGACACGGTGCGCACAGTAGGTACATTTATCGGCCGTATTGGTCTCCGGATCCATATAGATCGCACCATAAGGACACGCCATCATACAACCGGCACAACCGATACATCGCTCGTTGTCGACATTGACGATCCCATTTTCAAGATAGTGCAGTGCGGAGACCGGACAGATCCTTTCACATGGTGCATTTTCACAGTGGTTACAGCGCAGCGGGGTAAAGCTTCTCGATGCATCAGGAAATGTTCCAATATCGATATACTTCACGCGCAGACGCCAAGAGCTCAGTGGTACTTCATTTTCCACTTTACATGCGACTTCACAACCCTTACAACCCATACACAGGTTCAGGTCAACCAAGAAACCCAGTTTCATGCTTCCTCCTTAATTTAGCTCAGCTTATTGGAAAAATAAGCACCCCTTAAATGCGACTTCAAGGGCTTTTGCTTCCCTTTCAGTTTATTGGATTTTGTGTTAAAAGATTATTATTTTTGCTTTTATATAAGGGGTTTTTGGAAGAATGTCGGGTTACTGTTACTGTTTGATAAGTTTAGATTGTTTCTTTCATCAGTTTAAATGAAAGGAAAAGGTAGAGCTTTTCTACTTCGATATTCTTGATCTCAAGTTTGCTCCATAGAATCAACCAGCGAGCAGCTCTTTGATCTTCTGCCTATTTATTAGAGGTGCCCATTGTTACTTTTGATTCTTGAGCTTCATATCGGCATCATCGATCCAGCTCTTGAAATCCGAAACATTGAAATAGCCTGTCACCCGCTCAAGAATCTTCTGTTTTGGTGTCATGAAATAGATGGTAGGGACATATTTGGCATAAGGGACAAATTCTGACGAGACCTCATCCCTGTCGATCTTTACCAGTATATAGTTTTTCAAGCGCATAGAGACTGCATCATCTTTCAGCGTACGATATTTCATTTTTTTACACCATCGACAGTTTTTGCTCTCGACCATCACCATCAAGGGTCGATTTGTCTTGGATGCTTTGTCGAAGGCACTTTGCAGGCTCTCTTCCCAGTGCAGCTCGTTGGCACAAAGTGTACTACTCCACAACAGGATACCCAATACCATCAATCCCGACATTACACTCTTCACTTTTTATCCTTAAAATTCCTGATCGTTTCATCGAAAATCTGATGGAGTTTCTCCACCTCATCAATCGTCGTGTGCTCATTGGGTGCATGAATCGAATCATTGACGACACCAAACTCTACTGTCTGCACACCATACTCCGCCAGGAATCGTGCATCACTGGTGCCTCCTGCCGTGGAGTGCTGGGGCACTATGCCACATACCGACTGGATCGCTCTGTCCAGCACTTTTACAACTGCCGTATCGGGATCTGTCAGGAAGGGCCTAGCAGACTGGCTCAGCGTCAAATCATAGTTCATCCCGTCAAAGTAACGATGAACGAAGGCTTCGACATCTTCGAGTGTCGTCCTGGTGGAGTTGCGCACATTGAACATCATCTTCAGTTTGCCCGGTGTGACATTGGTCACCTCCATCCCCGCACGGATATCCGTGATGACAAATTGGCTGGGGGAGAAATAATCATCTCCCTCATCGAGATTTACTCCTGCGAGCAGCGGCAGTACCTGTGCCACTTTATGAATGGGGTTGACCGATTTTTCCGGATAGGCTGCATGTCCCTGTGTCCCGTGCTTTTCGATCACGCCATTGATCGATCCCCGCCGTCCAATCTTGATCGCATCACCGAATGTTTTGTCGCAGGTCGGTTCGGCCACGATACAGTAGTCAGGCAGAAAGTCGATCGACTGAAGGTGTTCGAGCATGATTTTGGTTCCATATTTTGCATCACCCTCCTCGTCACTCGTCAACAGGATAGATAGCGTCCCCTCGAATGACTCTGTATCCCTGACAGCCTGCACGAAGGCAGCTACACCACTCTTCATATCCTGAGTACCGCGTGCCGTGATGACACCATCGTGTACCTGAGGAACGAAAGGATCGGTCTCCCAGCCCTCTCCCGCCGGTACGACATCGACATGGCCGGCGAAACAGAGGTGCGGACCTTCGCCAAATCGCCTGAAAAGGAAAAGGTTTTTCACGTCCCCTTCATTTTTCCAGATCGCCTCATACCCGTCCAGATAATCACGGATAAAATCCAGAGAGCCGTCATCATCGGGCGTGACGGATTCATAGCTCAAAAGTTTGATAAAAAGATCGATGATATGCATCACTCTCCCCGCACGATATCGCCACGATAGGAGACGATGCCTCCGGCATGATTGATGACCCGGGGGTGTCCATTTTGCTTGAATACACTCTGAACCTGCCCGCTTCGGTAGTCTGTGCGGCAGGTAAAGATGATCGTTTTATCTTTCGCCTCTTCGAGAAGCTGCTGTGACCAGTTCTGAAATGTCGATGTGGGCTTCAGGAGATCGACACCCTTGATGCGGCCGACCTGATACTCCATCTCTTCCCGGACATCGACCAGCAGAAAGTCTGCCTTGCCCTCTGCACGATCTTTCAGGAGCTGCTCCAGCTCTTCCGAACTTACTGTACTTTTCTCCATTGGCGGGTTCATCTATTCACATCCTTGTTTCTTAATCATTGGGAGGAAAAATACATTAATAATGCTTAGCTGAGCCTGAATCCCATGTTCGTGATTTGTAGCCTTAAAGCGATTTAATATATAATGATAAAAGATCAATGAAGACAAGAAAATGATGACAAAAAAGGAATGAATGTGCAGATAGATCATGCTGTATTGGAAAAACTGGAAAAACTTTCGCATCTCCGTGTGGAAGAGAGCAAAAAAGAGGAGATCATCGAGCAACTCACCGAGATCGTCTCTTATGTAGAGAATCTCTCCGAGCTTGATACCTCATCACTGGATGCCTCCTTCTCGACACTCAAAGGCGGGACACCGATGCGGGATGACCTCCCCCGCAACGATCCCTATGTCCCTGAAAGTATTCTGTCACACGCGCCGCAGAGCAGTGATGATTTTTTCATCGTGCCTGCGATTATCGAATAGCTCCCAATAGTATTTTATATGATAAGACTCTATGGCATCAAAAATTGCGACAGTGTCCGCAAAGCTGTCAGGTTTTTCAGAACGAACGAAATAACATTCACATTTTACGATTTCAGAGAGTCACCCGTCGACGCCGCCAAAATTAGAGAGTGGATCGATGCAGGTGCGACGGTCAAACAGCTTTTCAATACACGCGGTACGACCTACCGTACACTCAAACTCAAAGAGAAAAACCTCGACGACCTTGCCAAAATCGAGTGGATGGCCAAAGAAAATATGCTGATCAAACGGCCTGTCGTCACGCTGCCTGATAGCATACTTGTCGGATACAGTGAAGATCTCTATCGTCAGCATTTCAGCACAAAGGGAAAATAATATGTCGGAATTCAATATCAAAAAACTGCTTCAAAGCGTCGTCAGCCACGGGGCTTCGGATCTCCACCTCGTCAGCCGGAGCGAACCACAGATCAGGCTGGATGGCGCACTCAGGCCAGTCAACCTCCCCCATCTGACCGGGGATGATATCGAAGAGATGTGCTACTCTCTGATCACCGAAAAGCAGAAACAGCACTTCGAAGAGTTCGACGAACTCGATTTTGCCCTGCTGCTGCCGGGAATCGGGAGATTCAGGGCCAACTTCTATCGGACACTCGGTGATATGGCAGCGGCTTTCAGGACCATTCCCATCGAGATTCCCTCGCTGGATGACCTGGGTGCGCCCGAAGTCTACAAAAAATTGATCAAGCGGGAAAAGGGCTTGATCCTGGTCACGGGTCCGACCGGCTCAGGTAAATCAACCACTCTGGCCGCAATGCTCAACGAGATCAACCTCCAGGAGAGAAAGCACGTTGTCACCGTGGAAGATCCTGTGGAATTCATCCACGACAATAAAAAGTGTGTCTTTTCACACAGAGGCGTCGGAGAGGATACGAAGAGTTTTGCGACAGCGCTCAAGTATGCGATGCGTCAGGACCCCGACATCATCCTGATCGGGGAGATGCGGGACAAAGAGACGATCGAAGCGGCACTGACGGCGGCAGAGACCGGGCACCTCGTCTTCGGAACCCTGCATACTTCCTCGGCTCCGGGGACGATCAACCGTATCATCGATGTTTTCAACGGAGATGAGCAGCCCCAGATCAGAGCGATGCTCTCCACCTCTCTTATCGCAGTCATCGCCCAGACACTTGTACCCAAGCTCAAAAGCGGACGTATCGCCATATCTGAAATCCTGGTCATGAACCACGCGATCTCCAACCTGATCCGTGAAGACAAAGTCCATCAGATCTATTCGCAGATGCAGCTCGGACAGGGAGGCACAGGCATGCAGACACAAACACAGGTGATGTTGAAATATGTCAGAGAAGGGGTCATCTCCAGAGACAATGCGATCCAATACTCCAACAAGCAGGATGAGTTGATCAAGGCATTCAACCTGTAAGGCAAATTCGATATAATTAACAAATTTTAAGCAGGGGGCTGTGACACGATGGATATGAGTACACTGGATTTCAACTATTTCGATGCGGTCATCGCCTCAATCGTCATAATCCTCGGTATCAAGGGAATGATGAATGGCTTCATCAAAGAGTTTTTTGGACTTGTAGGCTTGGTGGGCGGTGTCTATATCGCAGCGCGCATGGCACATACCGCCGGCGAATTCATCGATAAAAATCTCTATCATATGGAAAATAGCACTGTCTTGCAGCTTGTGGGCTTCATCGCTATTCTTGCATTGGTCTGGATCATCGCTGTGGCAGTCGGCTCACTCTTTTCATCATTGACACAGGCAAGCGGACTGGGACCCATCAACCGCCTGTTTGGATTTATCGTCGGCGGAGGAAAATATTTTCTGATCTTTGCTTTGATCGTCACGGCACTCTCCAATGTCACACTGGCCAAAGACAATCTGCAAAAATATGTCAGGGACAGCATCCTCTATCCCTACCTTGTCAAAACCGGTTCATTTTTGATCAATCTCGATCCAAAAGATTTCCAGCTCAGTGAAAGTAACGCTACTACGGTACCGGCAGCGGTTCCTGCTTCTTCCATCAGGAAAGAGCTGGAGAAGAGCGCCATCGATCTGAATATCAGCCAGAACTGACAAAAGTCCCTTTTCATTATGATCACCTATCCTGCACTGCTCGAAACCTTTAAGACGCTACTCAAAGAGAATTCGCTGAAATTCACCCGTCAGAGAGAGCTGGTATTCAAGACACTTTATGAGAACGAGGGGCACTTCACCCCCGAAGATCTCTCCGGGCTGATCAAGCAGCAGCACCCCGGCCTGAAGATCAGTATCCCTACGATCTACCGTACACTCGCCCTTCTGGAGGAGTCCGGCATCGTCAACTCCCTCTCCTTTGGCGCCAAGGGCAAAAAGTACGAGTTCGGGCTCAAGGAGCATCATGACCACCTCATCTGTATCGAGTGCGGCAAATTGATAGAGTTTCACGATGATATGATCGAAAAACGTCAGGAGGAGATCGCGAAGAAGTTCAACTTCAAAATGACCGATCATACGATGAATATCACAGGCATCTGCGAAGCCTGCCAGAAAAAACAAAAAGAGTAAAAACAGACAACAAATGAGGAGTACTATTGATATTTGACAACCACTATATCCAGGAACGCATCAAAAAAGCGGAAAAGCTGAGAGAAGAGGGAATCAACCCCTACCCCAATCAGATCAACAAGGGCACACCCTCCAAACAATTTCTGGAGGAGTGCGACTATCTCAAGGAGATGGATGCCGAGGAGAAAAAGGATGAGAGCAAAACCTATACTTTGACGGGGAGACTGAAGTTTATCCGTATCATGGGCAAGGCTGCTTTCGCCAAGATCGAAGACAGTGAAGGCCTGGTCCAGATCTATTACAACAGAGACGAACTTCCCGAAGGCTTCTACAATACAGTCGCCAAAAAGCTCTTCGAGGTCGGCGATATCATCGAAGCGAAAGGGTATCCTTTTGTGACGCGAACCGGTGAGGTCACACTGCACTGTAAAGCCATGCGGATCGTCTCCAAGGCTATCTCCCCACTTCCGGAAAAGTTCCATGGCCTCCAGGACCAGGAGCTCAGATACCGCCAGCGCTATCTCGATATGATTATGAACCCGGGAGTCAAAGAGACCTTTATCCAGCGGAGCAAAATCGTCTCACTGATCAGAAGATTTTTTGAAGAGAGAGCCTTCCTCGAAGTCGAAACACCCATGATGCACCCTATCCCCGGCGGTGCCAATGCCAGACCCTTTGTGACGCACCACAACGCCCTGGATGTCAAGCGCTATCTGCGTATCGCACCGGAACTCTACCTCAAGCGTTTGATCGTGGGGGGTATGGAAGCTGTCTTCGAGATCAACCGAAACTTCCGAAACGAGGGGATGGATCATACCCACAACCCCGAGTTTACGATGATCGAATTCTACTGGGCGTACAAAACCTACAAAGACTTGATGGAGATCACCGAAGCACTCTTTGACTATCTTTTCGAGAATCTTGGACTCGAGAGAAAGCTGACCTATGGCGAACTTGAGATCGATTTCTCTACCCCTTTTGCCAAGGTGCCCTATATCGAATCCCTCACAACGATCGGCGGCATCCCCGAAGAGGTAGCGCACGACAGAGAAAAGGCACTGGCTTATCTGGCGCAAAACAACATAGAGGTAGACAGCAATCTCACTCTGGGATATCTGCAGGCTGAACTCTTCGATGCTTTCGTAGAAGAGAAACTGATCGATCCTACCTTTATCACGGACTTCCCGGTAGATATCTCGCCACTTGCCAGACGATCGGACGAAAACCCCGATATCGCAGAACGCTTCGAGCTTTTCATCGCCGGCAAAGAGATCGCCAACGGCTTCTCCGAACTCAATGACCCGATCGACCAATACGAGCGGTTCAAAGGACAGGTCGCCACCAAAGATGCGACCGGAGACGATGAGGCGATGCATATGGATACGGATTATGTCAAGGCGCTCAGCTATGGTATGACGCCCACTGCCGGTGAGGGGATCGGTATCGACAGACTGGTGATGCTGCTGACGGATCAACACTCTATCCGAGATGTCCTGCTCTTTCCGGCTATGCGTCCGGAGGCGGAGAAAGAAGCAACAAACGAAGAAGAGAAGTAGGTCGGGGGGTCTCCCATCCCGACAAAAAACACAACAAAGAAAAATGTCGGAGTCAGGAGACCCCGGCCTGTAGAAAATCAACAAAAAGAACAAAAGGATAAATACGATGTCATACGCTATCGAATCATTCGACCCCGAGATCTACGAAGCGATCGAAAATGAACTGGAGCGCGAAACGAACCACCTGGAGATGATCGCCAGTGAAAACTTCACCTTTCCCGAAGTCATGGAGGCGATGGGATCGGTCTTTACCAACAAGTATGCCGAGGGGTATCCCTACAAGCGCTACTATGGAGGCTGTGAGTATGCTGACAAGGTCGAGCAGATCGCGATCGACAGAGCCTGTGAACTCTTCGACTGCAACTATGCCAATGTGCAGCCCCACTCGGGAAGCCAGGCCAACGGTGCCGTCTATGCAGCCCTCATCAAGGCTGGAGACAAGATCCTCGGAATGGACCTTAGCCACGGCGGACACTTGACCCATGGCTCCAAGCCCAGCTTTTCGGGCAAAAACTATCACAGCTTCACCTATGGTGTCGAGCTCGATGGGCGCATCAATTATGACAGAGTGATGGATATCGCCAAAATCACACAACCCGATATCATCGTCTGCGGTGCTTCCGCCTATGCCAGAGAGATCGATTTCAAGAAATTCAGAGAGATTGCCGATGCGGTCGGTGCGATTCTCTTTGCCGATATCGCCCATATCGCCGGACTGGTTGTCGCAGGAGAACACCCCAGCCCCTTCCCTTATGCCGATGTCGTTACCACAACGACGCACAAGACACTGGCAGGCCCCAGGGGCGGGATGATTATGACCAATGACGAAGCGATCGCCAAGAAGATCAATTCCGCGATCTTCCCAGGACTCCAGGGCGGGCCGCTGGTCCACGTCATCGCCGCCAAGGCAGTCGGCTTCAAACACAATCTCTCCGATGAGTGGAAAACCTATGCCAAACAGGTCAAAGCCAATGCTGCCAAACTCGCAGAGGTGCTTATCGCCAGAGGTTACGATATCGTTTCCGGCGGTACCGATAACCACCTGGTGCTGGTCTCTTTCCTCAACAAAGCGTTCTCGGGCAAAGACGCGGACGCGGCACTCGGTGCGGCTGGGATCACGGTCAATAAAAATACCGTACCCGGAGAGACGCGCTCGCCATTTGTGACATCAGGTATCCGTGTCGGCTCCCCGGCACTGACCCGCAGAGGAATGAAAGAGAAAGAGTTCGAACTCATCGCCAATAAAATCGCCGATGTTCTCGATCATATCGAAGACACTGCCCTGCAGGCACAGATCAAAGAGGAGATGAAAACGCTGGCACAAAACTTTATCATCTATGACAAAGCCATCTACTAAAGGATGCAGCATTACGCTTTCGCAGCTCAAACTTGACAGGTCATACTACTATGTCAAGCGCCGTTCGATCGTCGAAAAGATCACCTTCGACCATCGGACATTTTACGCCAAGTTTGAAAAGATCGACGAGGCACTCAGCGACACGGTCATCTCCCAACATCTTAATCGACAATATACCATCGCCGCCCCGCTTCTGACAAAAGGCAAAACCAACTATCTGGTGATAGAGTACAGAGGCTCGGAACCATTGCGTTTTTACCACACAAGCAAGCATTTGATGCGTACACTTCTGATCGATGACTACTGCTACTTCGAGGGCAAAAGGGATCACTATATCCAGCTCTTCATCCCTGTCGACTCCCTCCCACTCGAGGAGGCTGACGAGAGTGTCCGGAAGATCTCCGATGCACTCGCTATGAGACTGCCAAGAGAGTGGAAGAGCTTTCCGGATATCACCCTGCCGGAAAGCTACAATATCATCACGCTGCCCTACTCGGAATATTCACCCCCGCACTGAGCATATTTGGAACTTCACATTAGATAAATATGATATAATATCAAAAAATGAATGGAGCTCTCTTCCTATGCAGAAAGATCACAATCTGGATGACCTGATCATCGATGATATCAAGCCGGCGAAAAGCAAAGGTAAAGGTATCCTGACCATTATCGCACTTCTTCTTATTGTCATGTTCGGGGCCTTTATGATGAGCAGCCTGTTTTTTGGAGAAAGAGACCAGAACGATACAGCCATCGAGCAAAGTCCTGATGAGCTGATCAGTCCCGAGCTCAAACTCGATACCTCCAGCCATGATCCCGAAGCAGACAAAAAAGAGCTCGAGCAACTCTCCTCGATGATGGAAGAGACATTGACCGATGAGAAAGCAAAGCCAACTGAAACACCTCAGCAAACATTACAGGCACCACACAGTGAGAGTAAAGCTGCGACAAGAGAACCGGAAGTCGTCGAACAGGCTCCCGAAGCACCAAAAGCCGAAGAGGTCAAGCCCGAAACAACCGTGGTCAGTGAAGCGCCCAAACCTGCCAGCAAACCAGTCGTCATAGAGACGGTAGAGCAGCCTGTCAAAAAACCCGCACCCCAGACACACAAGCCTGCGCCAAAGCCCAAGCCTGTCGCTAAAGCCGGCTCCTACTATATCCAGGTCGGTTCGTTCACACAGAAACCCAGCAGCCGGTTTCTCTCTGTCATTACCAATAGTGGATTCCACTATGTCCTCAAAGGGGGCAAACTCCTGATCGGACCCTACAGCAGCGATGCTGCCGCCAGGAAAGAACTGCCCCGTGTCAAAAACAAGATCAACAAGGGTGCTTTCATCAAGCACCTCTAGGAGAGGACTATGTATCAGACGCTACTCTACGACCAGCTGACACCCGTCGCCCTCTATGGGCAGATCAAGGATCGATTCCACGATGAGATCACGATGCTTTTCGAAAGTGTCGTCAACACCAGCGACGGCAACTTCAGCTTCATCGCGATCGGTGCGCAGGAACGGCTCAGCTTCAAAGAGAATCAAACACGCTATACGGATCAAAACGGTACCACCAATACACTGGTCGAAGATCCCTTCACCTTTCTCAAATCCTACTACAGCAAGCTCGATCAGGATGGCTACCGCAAACTCTCCGAAGAGATCGGATTTGGCTTTATCGACGGCTTTATCGGGTTCATCGCCTACGATATGGTCAAAGTTTTCGAGCCGGTACTCAAAGAGAGCATGGACAATCTTCTCGATCCGCTCGATACACCCGACCTCGATCTGATCCGTCCCCAGATTATCCTCGCCTACTCCCACAAAAGCGCCAAACTCACGATGATCCTGAATGATGAGCGTGCCCGCGAAACCTTCAACACGATTGAATCGATGCTGCATCACAGCTGTATCCCGATGCCGATCAAACCAGTGAAGCTCGAGGGAGAAGGTGAATTCTCGATCGAGGAGGAGCGCTTCAAGCAGATGGTCGACGAGTCCAAAGAGCACATTCGCAACGGTGATATCTTCCAGATCCTTCTCTCCAACCGCTACACCCAGAAGGGCAAAATCGATCCGCTCAGCTTCTACCGTGTCCTGCGCTCCAAGAATCCTTCCCCCTACCTCTTCCTGCTCGACTACGAGGATTTCTCCATCTGCGGCTCCTCTCCTGAAGTCATGGTGCGACTCACCAACAATGAAATCCTCCTGCGCCCTATCGCCGGCACACGAAAGCGGGGTAAAACCCATCAGCGTGACCGTGAGCTCGAAGAGGAGATGCTCAATGACCCCAAAGAGTGCGCCGAGCACCTGATGCTCATCGACCTGGGGCGCAACGACGTCGGACGTGTCGCACAGACCGGTACGGTACAGGTGACCGATATGATGCGTGTCGAGCGCTACAGCCATGTCATGCATATGGTCAGTGATGTCGAAGCACTGCTCGAGGAGGAGAAGGATATGTTCGACCTCTTCGCCGCCACCTTCACTGCCGGCACGATGACCGGCGCCCCCAAGATCAAAGCGATGGAGCTGATCGCCCAGTTCGAAAAGCTCAAACGCGGCTTCTACAGTGGTGCCGTCGGCTACTTCTCCTTCACAGGCGATATGGACAGTGCCATCGCCATCCGTACCTCCCTCATCAAACCCGACTCCATCACCCTCCAGGCCGGTGCCGGCATCGTCGCCGACAGTATCCCGGAGCTGGAGTACCTGGAGGTCAAAAACAAACTGGGAGCCCTGCTCTCTACCCTCAAGGAGATGCAGGAGGGATAGCGATGCTTCTCCAAAACATCCTGTGCCGATACAAGTAGCAGACAAATATCGCCATAGCTGAATTCTTATCGCTGCTGCCCTGCTCTCTCTTTTCCCTGGTATTCTATTTTTATAAAGCAGCGAGACCCAAATCCCGAAATAGAAATACTTGCAATATCTGCAATGCTCGTATGCAGGGGGTTTGTGAAA